>JALSJZ010000146.1 GCA_026989135.1 Sedimenticola sp.
TCACCACCGATACTCTCATGCAGTCGCTGGACATTGTCTGCCTCTTCATACGATAGCTGGCCACTTTTAACCAAAGCGGGTAACAGCTCTTTGATATCCAGTTTTCGGTCAACGGTCTCTACAAAATTATTATCTTTTGTCATTGAATTGCGCACACATGCAGGCCTCCTGCTTCAACGCTACTCCTTCTCTGAGCGTTCAATAAAATTCTCAACCGATTCAGCCGAAAGAATGCCTACCTCCCGAGCCGCAACCTCACCTTTCGGATTGACCAAAAAAGAGGTTGGCATGCCATATACCATGCCAAAAGGGGTGTTGACAGCCGTCTCCACTTGAGCAATGGGGTAGGTAACCGCATGTTTCTTTACAAAGCGGCGTAGCTTGTCCATCTTGATGTTCTCCATATTCAGACCCAGCACCACTGCTTTATCATCTTTGTGTTTATTATGAAATGCCTCAAGCTCGGGGAGTTCTTTTATACAGGGTGCACACCAGGTTGCCCAATAGTTCACCAACACCCACTTGCCACGGTAATCACTTAAATGGAGCGTCTTTCCGTCAATATCGACAGCGCTGAATTTGACCGGCTCTGCCTGAGCCAATGTCTGCAACAACAACAGCCCAACAGCCACCCATACAGCCATAAATTTAACAGGTCTCACTACCCCTCCGACAAACACGCATAAAGTATAGTCTGCATTTTGCGTATATAATTCGCCAAATACAATCGTTTACGTCAAATAGCATCCGATCTCAGATGCTGTCTTTGAGGGTATGACATCCAGCACAGCCGAACGTGCCCCAAGGCATTTGATAAAACAGAACCTGTTTGCAGGCAACCATTTGGATCCCGTAATGAGAGACCAGACAAAACAGCAAGGCTCATCGGCCCAGCTACGGCTGACCGTGCCGACTCAAGATGCTATTGAAAGTCCAAATGTTGAAACAGATCCATCCAGACTGGTTGAGTGGATCAATCATCTGCCGTATGCCAACCCGTTATCCGCAGCCGCTGCACTGTATGAATCGATCTATCAACTCAATCGGTTTCCGGGCACGCTGAGCCATCGCCATGCATTGGTGAACTGTTATCAGCAACCCTTTGATCTCATCTATCAGGCGGCGCAGCAAGCCACCCGGCAAAAAGAGACTCAAAACAGGGCAAAGAAAACCGACATCATTCCAATCGCCATAAAGATCACCGTTGAACTGGCCTACAGCTACAAGCTCATCATCAACAGGCATCTTCAACGTAACAATATAGATAAACATCAACAGCCATTTGGCCATGCCATCTATTCCGCCATGAAGGCCATTATGCTGGAGTTGATGCTGGAATATTCAAGCCTGATACCTGATTCAAAAAAAGCATGGCGTGAGCTTTTTCAACTCTACACCCTGGCTGAACGATATAACCTGGAGCAGACACCGATAGAGGAGGGCCTCTCTATTGACCTGCTGTTCAAGCGCATCCTGCTCATTGCCATCATCGACCCCTATCGTCTTCCAAAAGGAGAGGTCTGGTTCTGCTACCACTACCTCACACATTGGGCTATCAAGTCCGAGCTGCACAGATCGACCTCTGTGCCTGACAATATCACCGGGCTGTTCCTGGTGGATCTGCAAGCCATGCACCCGCCAAAGCCACCCGAACCCAATGCCACATTACGCCCGGAGCATCATCGGTTGCTGCATGTCAATGCACTCAACCTGATGATCCACCAGCAACGAAAGCAGCTGCTGGCCGGTGAGGGTAGCGGGATAAAAGGCGCTGAAGAGCTATCCAAAGAGCAGGCAGGCCAGATGTTCCGCCACATGCTGCTTGCATGGCATGTCCGCCCCACCCGTCGAAATAAGCGACATGAAAAATACGGGGCATGTCCCGTCACCTATGGCCTGAGCGCCATCAACCACTTCCTTAAGAGGGGTCAGCTCACACAAGAGGAGGAGAGCTGCATAAAAGACCCGGCAGAGGAAGATATGCTAACGCTTGGGGAGCCGGCAGCATTCTGCCGGGGAAATCAGCACTTTCAGATATCTTCATGGCGTATATTTAACAAAAGCAGAAGCGGCATTGGCATTATCGTGCCACCTCCATTCCCTAAAGAGGTACAGATTGGTCAATTGATTATGATTGAGCTTGATGCCAACCAGGATGAAAAAGAGTTAAAAACGGGGGTTATTCGCCGCATGATCCAGCGGGATGCCAACACCCTGGAGATTGGCATACAGTTTTTGCCCGGCAAAATAGCGCCCATCTCGGTTCGCCCCCACTTTTATGACCAGGAGTTCACTGCTGACTTCCAGCACGGAATACTGGTGGATCGAGGGTCAAAAGCACCGCAAGCCCTTATCGCCCCACAGGGTATATATAAGCCGCAACGCGAGCTGGTGCTGGATAACAATGATCTTATTCAGCGCATCATCTCGGATGAGATCATAGAGACCGGCCCCATTTTTGACTGTTTTGACTACCATGAAATAGCACCCAACCCAACATAGCCCTCACCTGCAAACCGGATAAAGATCTTCGCTATGCATGGAAAAATCTATCGCCAGGTATTAAACTTGCTGGCCGTGTCATAATTCACACCCATGTATGCCCTGCAAACTCTTTATTAAAACCTTTGGCTGTCAGATGAATGAGTACGATTCCGCAAAGATTGCGGATCTTCTGCACGCCTCACACAACCTTGAATTAACGCAGATCGCAGAAGATGCAGATGTTTTGCTGCTCAATACCTGCTCGATTCGCGAAAAAGCACAGGAGAAGGTCTTCTCCCAGCTGGGTCGCTGGCGGCCGTGGAAACTGCGCCGACCTGATCTGATCATCGGCGTGGGCGGATGTGTCGCCAGCCAGGAGGGGGATGCCATCCGTGAGCGCGCCCCTTATGTGGATCTGATCTTTGGCCCACAGACCCTGCATCGCCTGCCGGAGATGTTGAACCAGGCGCGCAAAACCCACAACCCGGTGGTCGATATCTCTTTCCCCGAGATCGAAAAGTTCGACTGCCTGCCCGAGCCGGTGGCCGATGGCTCATCGGCTTTCGTCACGATCATGGAGGGGTGCTCCAAGTACTGCACCTACTGCGTGGTGCCCTACACCCGTGGCGAAGAGATCAGCCGCCCCTTCGATGATGTGATTGCCGAGGTGGCCTCACTGGCCGGGCAGGGGGTGCGTGAGATCAACCTGCTGGGGCAGAACGTCAACGCCTATCGTGGCCAGATGCATGATGGCGAGATCGCCGATCTGGCACTGTTGATCCGCTACGTGGCCACCGTTGATGGCATTGACCGCATCCGCTTTACCACCTCTCACCCGGTGGAGTTTTCTAATTCGCTGATCGAGGTCTACGCCGATGTACCAGAGCTGGTCAGCCACCTGCATCTGCCGGTTCAGAGCGGCTCTGACCGTATTTTGATGCAGATGAAACGGGGCCACTCCGCACTGGAGTACCGCAGCAAGATTCGCCGCCTGCGTGAGATCCGTCCTGATATCTGCCTCTCTTCTGACTTTATTGTTGGCTTCCCCGGTGAGACCGACAGCGATTTTGCCGCCACCATGCAGCTGATCGAGCAGATCGGTTTTGACCACTCCTTCAGCTTCATCTTCAGCCCCCGCCCTGGCACCCCGGCCATGGATCTGCCCGACGACATCCCAATGAAGCAGAAACAGCAGCGGCTGGCTCAGCTGCAACACCGCATCAACGAGATGGCACAGCAGATCAGCCGCCGCATGGTGGGCACGGTGCAGCGCGTACTGGTGGAGCGCCCGGCACGTAAAGATCCGGCACAACTTGCGGGGCGTACAGAGAACAATCGCGTAGTCAATTTTGATGGCCCGGCAGAGTTGATCGGTGAATTTGCCGACATCCGAATCACCGAAGCGCTACCCAACTCGCTACGGGGAGAGTGGCTCTCCGATAATCTGGCTCACTCCGCATAACCCCCGTGTCAAAACCACTCTCAACCATCAACCTGGCACTGCTGCCGGAAGATAACGAACGGTTGGCCAACGTCTGTGGTCAGCTCGATGAGCATCTGCGCCAGATTGAGCTCAGACTGGGCATCGAGATCAACAACCGGGGCAACCAGTTTCAGCTCATCGGCAGCTCCACCGCCGTGCGCGCAGGTGAAGAGGTGTTGAAGGGTCTCTATGAGACAGCCAGGGATGAGACCCTGGATCCATCCAGGGTGCATCTCTTTCTTCAGGAGTCCGGGGTAGAGGCGCTTATTGCCTCTGCATCACAATCGGAAGCACCCGAGACCATCATCAAGACCCGGCGCGGCATGGTTCGCCCCCGCGGGCCAAACCAGAAAGAGTACCTGCACAAGGTGCTCACCCACGACATCAACTTTGGTGTGGGGCCGGCTGGCACCGGCAAGACCTACCTCGCCGTGGCCTGCGCCGTAGACGCCCTGGAACGCGATCAGGTGCGCCGCATCCTGCTGGTACGCCCAGCCGTTGAGGCCGGTGAGCGGCTGGGCTTTCTGCCCGGTGATCTGGCACAGAAGATCGACCCCTATCTGCGGCCGCTGTATGACGCCCTGTACGAGATGCTGGGCTTTGAGCGGGTCGCCAAACTGATCGAACGCAACGTCATCGAGGTGGCGCCGCTGGCCTATATGCGCGGCCGCACCCTGAATGACGCCTTCATCATCCTGGATGAGGCACAGAACACCACCCCCGAACAGATGAAGATGTTTCTGACCCGCATCGGCTTCGGCTCCACTGCCGTCATCACCGGCGACATCACCCAGGTTGATCTCCCACGTGGGCAGCCCTCTGGCCTGCGACAGGCAACCGGCATATTAAAGGATGTGGAGGGCATCAGCTTTACCCTCTTCAATGCCCGTGATGTGGTACGCCACCCGCTGGTGCAGCGAATCGTCACCGCCTATGATGCATTCGACAAGCAGTAGCCGACTGGGGCTGGAGGTTCAATATGCCACCCCAGAGAACGGACTGCCTTCAGAGGCTGATCTTCAGAAATGGGCCATGGCAGCCATTGGTGACAGGAGAACCCAGGCGGAGCTGCTCATCCGGGTGGTCGACGAGACCGAGAGCGCCGCGCTAAACCAGCAATACCGGGGGAAAGCCGGGGCGACCAATGTACTCTCCTTCCCCTTTGCGCCACCGCCTCCAGTCGAGAGCGACCTGCTGGGAGATCTAATCATCTGCGCACCTGTGGTATCCACACAGGCGGCAGCGCAGGGAAAAACCGAACAGGCCCATTGGGCACACATGGTGGTGCACGGCATTTTGCACCTATTAGGGTATGATCATAAACTGTCGGCTGAGGCCGCTGAAATGGAAGATATGGAGATTGAAATACTGGCCAGGCTGGGCTTTTCCGATCCGTACCAAAACAATGAGACATCATGAACGACGCAGAATCTACCAGCGGTTCGCGATTGAAGGGGTGGATTACACAACTCCAGCAACGCTTCAAACACGAACCTAAAAACAAAGAGCAGTTGATCCAACTGTTACAGGATGCAAAAAAACGCGCCCTGATCGATTCAGAGGCCCTCACCATGATCGAGGGCGTGCTACAGGTGGCCGAACTCCGGGTACGGGATATTATGATCCCACGCGCGCAGATGAGTGTCGTGAGACGGGACGATACCCTGAGCGAGGCGCTGGATGTCGCCATTGAATCCGCCCACTCCCGATTTCCCGTGATTGGTGATGACCGCAGCGAGGTGGTCGGCATCATGCTGGCCAAGGATCTGCTGCACCACTGCGGAAACCGGGATAACCAGTCGTTCAATATGCGTGATGTGCTACGAGCCGCCGTATTCATCCCTGAAAGCAAACGCCTCAATGTGCTGCTCAAGGATTTCCGCGCCAACCGCAACCATATCGCCATCGTTGTCGATGAATATGGCGCTGCGGCAGGCCTGGTCACAATTGAAGATGTGCTGGAACAGATCGTCGGCGAGATTGAAGACGAGCACGATTTTGACAAAGGCACCTGCATCCTCAAACGCAATGAGCGGGAGTTTACCGCCAAAGCCTGCACCACCATTGAGGATTTTAACGAATACTTCCACGTCAATCTCGACAGCGACGACTACGACACCATCGGTGGCCTGGTCACAAACACCATGGGGCATCTCCCCAAACGTGGAGAGCAACTGGAGATCGACCAGTTTCAATTCAGCGTGGTACGTGCCGACAGCCGCAAGGTTCACCTTTTGAAGATCCGACTGCTGAACGCACCCACCAATACCCCCGCTGAAGAGTGAGCAAGCTGGGCACGATCTTGCCTCTTCCGCAGCCACTCCCGTTTTCAAAAACCCTGGCATTTTGCAGCGGCGCAGTGGCCGTACTGGCCTTTGCGCCCTTCTCCCTCTCCTGGGTGGCGCCGCTAAGCCTGACGCTGCTTTTTGGGCTATGGCAGTCGACCACACCCAGCCAGGCCTTCAAGCTGGGGTGGTGGTTTGGGCTGGGATTTATGGGTTTTGGCGTCTCCTGGCTGTATATCAGCATCGACCAGTTTGGCGGCATTGGTCTTCCGCTGGCCATCATCATCACCCTGCTCTTTGTCGCCACCATCGCCCTCTTCTTTGGCATGGCTGGCGGGTTGGGGAGATGGCTGTGCGGCAGCAGCAAGACGACCAATCTGCTCCTCACCCTGCCCGCTGTCTGGGCACTTACCGAGTGGGTACGCGGCTGGTTTCTGACCGGCTTCCCCTGGCTCAGCATGGGATATTCGCAACTGGACAGCCCACTGCAGGGGGCAGCTCCCATAGCGGGCATCTTTGGCGTAAGCTGGCTGGTGGCGCTGACCGCTGCCCTCATGACACTGATCTGCAGTCAGTTGATAAGCGCCCCTGCGCTACGCCCAAAAGCCATCGTTAAACCACTGCTGGGGGTCGGCGCCATCGCCATGATCTGGCTCGCAGCCCATCTGTTGGATAAGCATCACTGGACATCGCCTGCGGGTGATCCGATCAAGGTCACCCTGATCCAGGGCAACATCCCGCAGGAGCTCAAATGGGAGCCCAGCCAGTTTGGCTCCACCATGAGGCTCTACACCGACCTGACACGCGCCAACTGGGAGAGCGACCTGATCATCTGGCCGGAGACTGCCATCCCCGCCTTCTATCATCGGGTTAAAGATGATCTGCTTGATCCACTGGAGGCCGAGGCCCAATCACACAATACCGATCTTCTGGTCGGCATTGCGCTGCAAGGCTCTGAGGATAAAAGCTACTTCAACGCCATGGTCAGCCTTGGAAAAGAGCGGGACAGCTACCGCAAACGGCATCTGGTACCATTTGGGGAGTTTCTCCCACTGAAGTGGCTGCTGAGTCCGCTGATTGATTTTCTGCACATACCCATGTCTGACTTTAGTGCCGGAGATGACAGCAAAACCGTGCTCAATCTGGCCGGTTATCCCGCAGGCATCTCCATCTGCTACGAAGATGCCTTTGGAGAGGAGATCATCCAGGCTCTACCAGAGGCTGCCTTTCTGGTAAATGCCAGCAATGATGCCTGGTTTGGCGACTCACTGGCTCCGCATCAGCATCTGGAGATCGCCCGTATGCGCGCCCTGGAGAGCGGCCGGTATCTGCTGCGCGCCACCAATACCGGCATCTCGGCCATCATTGGGCCTAAAGGAGAGATTCAGGGGCTGTCGGCTGCATTTGAAAAGGCGGTTCTCACCCGGGAGATCACGCCCATGCAGGGCATGACGCCCTATGCATCCATCGGCAACTGGGGGATTGTCTCAGCCATGCTGATACTGCTGCTGGTCTCTCTTTTTGTTTCACGCTCGCGGCAAGCAGGCGGATAAGCGTTCAGGAGAGGAGGAGGTATCCAAGCAGGATGAGGCCTGTTTTCTACACCGAGAAGGATGACCCGCAGCCGCAAGTCGTAGCCGCATTTGGGTTGGTAATCACAAACTGTGAGCCTTGCAGATTGTCTACATAGTCAATCTCGGCACCCATAAGATACTGAATACTCATGGGATCAACCAGCAGCATAATGCCATCGGTGACAATCTTGGCATCATCTTCATCCTCATTCTCATCAAAGGTAAAACCATACTGCATGCCCGAGCAGCCACCGCCTTCAATGTAGACACGCAGCTTGAGCTTGGGGTTATCCTGCTCGGCTACCAGCTCGGCCACCTTTGCGGCAGCTGCGGCGGTAAATACCAGGGGTGCTTCAAATTCTGTATCTGCGGTACTCATAATCTATCTCATTCAAATTAAAACCGTACTGTCGGCCATACAACGCACTATTGCGACCCCTCTTCACTGGGATTGTTCTCTCCATCAAGGTAACCCAGCATGCGCGGCTCACTCTCATTGACATGCTTCAGCTGCCCATTGATCTCTGCACCCATAGCCATCTCCAGCAGATTATAGTAGACCGTCCCTGTTACCCGCGCCTTGGCCGCCAGCTCGACACGGCCACTGGCGTATACATCACCCACCACCACACCATTGAGAATAACATTAGGCACCCGCACATCCCCTTCAATAGAGCCATCTTCGCTCACCGTCAGTGTTGCGGCATCATCCTGATGGGTCACCAGGTTGCCCTTGATCACACCATCCAGGTGCAGACCGCCTGAAAAGGAGATATCCCCCTTGATCTCTGTTCCATGGCCGATCACTGTGGATATCTTTGATGCCTTGAATTTTTTTGATTTTGACACGCCACCACCTCCAAACATCGCTACTCCTCCACGAACCACTTGAATGTTTCGCTCAAACGCGGCAATTTTTTATTGCTGGGTTTTATGTTGATCGTCATATTGCTCGCCACAAACCCTTCTGGCAACTGCAATAATCCTTCAAATTTTTGAAAATGGTTGAGATCAACCTTCAGGCTTTTGCTTTTCTCTTGTGTCAGCGCAGCCAGTTCAAACGATACCTTTTTCCCTCCCTGCTCGCCAGCAACCGTAATAAACAGATCACCTTTGACACCCTTTTTATCATTCAATACCTGGCTGACCGTGAAACTATACTGGATAAAATGCTGGTTTTCCGTTGGCTGTAACCTGAAATCCCGAATACGCAGACTCTTTTTATCCACCTTGTTTGAGATAATGCCACGCAGAAAAACCAGCTCCTCCTCCATTTTAAGCTGCCCCTCCTGCACCCTTTTTATCTCTTCCCCCGCGGCACGCACCGCCTCGCGGTCAATCTGGCTTGTGCGCTCCAGCAGGGCGGCCTCTTCACGCAGTTTGAGTCGCTCTGATTCAAGAGCCTTAACCTGCTGTTGAAGCCCGGCAACCTGGCGCTCAAGCAGGGTAACGGTTGCATCAGCTGCGGTGCTCTCAAACAGCAGGCCGGTGCGTCCATATTCATAGGCGTACCAGGATGTTACCAGCAACACCCCCGGAAAGAGTATCAACCCCAGGGGCCAGCCCCGCCGCCCACTGCCCGGCTGGACGATTTTTGGCCGGGGGATTTTTCGGTGCGCTACCATCAGGGCAGAAGCGCAATACTGTTCAGACCCGTTTCCTCTTCCAGCCCAAACATCAGGTTCATGTTCTGAACGGCCTGTCCCGCAGCACCCTTTACCAGATTGTCGATCACCGATAATACCACTACCGTATTGCCACCCTGTGGGCGATGCACCGCTATCCGGCAGTGATTCACACCCCGGACACTGCGTGTCTCAGGATGCGCCCCTGCAGGCAGCAGATCCACAAAAGGTTCATTTTGGTAGCGTGCCTCAAACAGCTCTTGCAGGTCAACAGAGCTATCCTTCAGCTCTGCATAGAGTGTGGCGTGGATGCCCCGAATCATCGGCAGCAGATGCGGGACAAAGGTCAGCCCCACTGAGTTGCCCGTAATCCTGCTGAGGCTTTGGCTGATCTCCGGCAGATGGCGATGCCCTGGCACCGCATAGGCCTTGAAACTCTCACCACACTCACCCATCAGAGCCGCTACGCCAGCCGTCCGCCCTGCCCCGCTGGCGCCTGATTTGGCATCCGCAATCAACCGGGAAGGGTCCACCAGCCCGGCTTCCAGCAGCGGCATAAAGCCCAGGGTCACGGCAGTTGGATAGCAGCCCGGATTGGCCACCAGCAAGGCGCTTTTAATGCGATCACGGTTGATCTCGGGCAGACCATAGACCGCTTCTGCCAGCACAT
>JALSJZ010000147.1 GCA_026989135.1 Sedimenticola sp.
ACCCGAAAGGCCTTTGCCCGATACCCCAACACCAGCCGCACCCCCTCTTTGCGCAGGCACTCAGCCAGCAGATCACCTGCCTCCTGATCCTCTCTGGGGAGCAGGCGAGGCCCTACAATGGTGACCTCGCTGCCAAAACGGGCAAAGCACTGACCCAGCTCACAGCCAATGGGGCCGCCACCCAGAATCAGCAGTCGCCTTGGCAGTTCACGGATCTCCCAGAGGGTATCTGAGGTCAGATAGGCAATCTGCTCCAGCCCCGGCAGGGGTGGAACGAAGGGTCGCGCACCGGTGGCAATGACAATGTTTTTACTGCTCAGCACCTCTCCATCCACATCCACCTTCCAGGGGGAGATGATCCTGGCCGCGCCCTGAATCACCTCAACCCCCAAGCGGGTGTAGCGTGCTACAGAGTCATGCGGCTCAATGGTCTTGATCACCCGATGCACCCGCACCATCACCTCGGCAAAATCAAACTCGACCTCTGCACGCTGAAAGCCAAGTTCAGCAGCACGCTTGGCATCGGCAATAAACCGGGCAGAGCGGATCAGCGCCTTGGAGGGCACGCAGCCGGTATTCAGGCAATCACCGCCCATTTTATCCCGCTCTATCAGGGTGACCTTCGCCTTCACTGCGGCCGCAATATAGGCCGTCACCAGCCCACCTGATCCGGCACCTATCACAATGATATTACGGTCAAAGCGTGCAGGTTTCTCCCAGCCTTTATAGCACTGCCGGGCGCGCAGCCCATCCAGCATCCGCCTGGCAATCAGCGGAAACAGCCCCAACAGCACGAAGGAGCCCAGCAACCCCGGCGAGAAGATACCGGAGAGGGATTCCAGCTGGCTCAACTGGGTACCTGCATTTACATAGACCAGCGTCCCGGCAAACATGCCCACCAGGCTCACCCAGGCATAGGTTCGAGCCGGCATGGGGGTCAACCCCATCAGCAGGTTGATCACAAAAAAGGGGAATAGCGGAACCAGCCGCAGCCCAAACAGATAGAAGGCACCATCCTTTTCAATACCTGCATTGATTGCAATCAGGCGATCACCAAACTGCTTCTGCACCCAGTCACGCAGCAGAAAACGGGCGAGCAGAAAGGCCAGCGTGGCACCAAGGGTAGAGGCAAGGGAGACGATAAGCACCCCCCAAAAGAGGCCAAAGATAGCTCCGGCTACCAAAGTCAGCACCGCAGCCCCTGGCAACGACAGCCCCGTCACGGCTACATAGAGCAGAAAAAAGCCCAATGCCGTTGCGAGCGGGTTGGCCTGAAAATGGCCCACCAGCTCCATCCGTTGGAACTGAATATACTCAAGGCTCAATAACTGCCCAAGATCAAACAGAAAAAAAGCCCCGACAAGCAGGGCAATGATGATAATAAGAGGGGTGCGTTTGTGCACTTAATCTACTCCTCGGTTAATGCCTCTTTTAGACTATGCAATTCTGGAACTGTTTTATCAGCCAGCAGACTAACAGGCAAAACCTAAGACAACCAATATGCTATATCTACTTGATTCCGACAATCCTGAAGCCCCCTTTCCTGATGTGGCTCTGGCCGAGAAAGAGCCCAATGGCTTGCTGGCATTAGGCGGTGATCTCTCAGCAGAAAGGCTCATCAACGCCTATCGGCACGGCGTCTTCCCCTGGTACAGCAGTGGTCAGCCTATCCTGTGGTGGTCGCCCGACCCGCGCACCGTACTCTTTCCAACACAGCTTAAAATCTCTCGCAGCCTGCAAAAAACCCTGCGAAACAAGCCCTTTAGCGTCTCTTTTGACCGCCATTTTGAGGATGTCCTGCAGTACTGCGCTGGCCCAAGAGATGATGCAGAGGGCACCTGGATTACAACAGAGATGGAGGCTGCCTATATCCAGCTGCACAGGGCACAGATCGCCCATTCGGTTGAGGTCTGGTATGAAGGAAGGCTGGTGGGTGGTCTCTATGGGGTGGCCATTGGGCAGGTTTTTTTTGGCGAATCCATGTTCAGCCGGATGAGTGACGCCTCCAAGGTTGGGCTTGTCCATCTTACATCCTGCCTGATGCACTGGGGCTACCAGCTTATCGACTGCCAGGTATATTCCAACCATCTATCCAGCCTGGGCGCGCAGGAGATAGAGCGCCAGCAATTTACCCACCACTTGCAACAGTGGTGCAGTCAGCCGGGGCGGGACGGGTCATGGCTAACGGCTCCAGAGCCACCGCTCCACTCCTTAAAATGAGAGCATCACTGAATCTCTACCGCAGCCAGGAGGATAAGTGCGCCTATCTACCTGAAAGACACTCAACCACGCTTTTTATTGATCCTGCCGCCACCCTGGACACGAAGCTCTACGGTGACCTGTTAGCACAGGGGTTCAGGCGCAGTGGCGACCACCTCTACAGACCTTACTGCGGCTTATGCCAGGCCTGCATTCCATTGCGCCTCCCTGTTGCCCATTTCAAACCCAATAGAAATCAACGAAGAGTCTGGGCAAAGAGTTCAGAAAAACTGCTTGTCCACACCCAACCCGCAACATTCCAGAATGAGCACTTTGAGCTTTACCAGCGTTACATTCAATCCAGACACCCCGATGGGGAGATGGCCGATCCATCCCCTGACCAGTTCCCCGGTTTTCTCACCAGCCGTTGGTGCAAAACCCGGTTTTTTGAACTACAGGTTGCACAAAAACTCACCGCCATTGCAGTAACTGATCTGTTGCCAAATGGACTCTCTGCCGTCTATACCTTCTTTGATCCTGAGCTATCACACCTCAGTCCAGGTGTACTGGCACTGCTCTGGCAGATCCAGGAGGCTCAGCGGCGAGGATTGTCCTGGCTCTATTTGGGATATTGGGTGCCTGGCTGTAGAAAAATGAGCTACAAATCAAACTACCGCCCCCTGCAAATATGGAGAGAGGGCCGGTGGCAGACGTTTGATCAAAACGAAGAAATTTTACCGTTTGGATAGGCTTGTTATGCTATACTCCCGCCCCAATTCAGCATGTAAAGGTAATGAGAAACCGAATGGCAAAAGAAGATTTTATTGAGATGGAAGGGACAGTGACTGAAACGCTTCCCAACACAATGTTCCGGGTAGAGTTAGAGAATGGGCATGTCGTAACCGCCCACATTTCAGGCAAGATGCGCAAACACTATATCCGCATCCTTACGGGCGACAAGGTTACCGTTCAACTGACCCCGTATGACCTTAGCAAAGGCCGCATTACCTACCGCGCCCGTTAGTTAGTCCGGGGCGTCATCATCTTCCAATCTAATGGACAGTAGCGTCCTCAACATCAAATACCAGCTCACCATCAGAGACGCTGATTCGAACAGAGCCGCCACCCGACAGATCGCCAAACAGCAGCTTTTCAGCCAGCGGCTTTTTGATCTGCTCTCGAATCACCCTGTCCATGGGGCGTGCGCCCATCTTTGGATCGTAGCCATGCTTGGCCAGCCAGCTGCGCACATCTGGTTCAATAACCAGTAACACCTTCTTCTCCTGAAGTTGTCCCTCCAGTTCAAACAGAAACTTGTCCACGACGCTGCCCAGCACTTCAGCCGACAGCGGTTTAAACTGGATAGTGGCATCCAGGCGGTTACGAAACTCGGGGGAAAAGATCTTCTTGACCGCCTCCATGCCATCACTGCTGTGATCCTGGTTGGTAAACCCGATTGAGGCCCGGCTCATATCGGCGGCCCCTGCATTGGTGGTCATTACCACCACCACATTTCGAAAATCGGCCTTGCGTCCGTTGTTATCTGTCAATGAGCCGTTATCCATCACCTGTAGTAGCAGGTTGAATATATCAGGATGTGCCTTTTCAACCTCATCCAGCAACAGCACCGCATGCGGGTGTTTGTTGATCTCCTCTGTCAGCAGCCCACCCTGATCGAACCCCACATAACCGGGCGGCGCCCCAATGAGGCGGGAGACCGTATGCCGCTCCATATACTCTGACATATCAAAGCGGATCAGCTTCATGCCCATAATGCGTGCCAGCTGTTGGGTAACCTCGGTCTTGCCGACACCGGTCGGGCCGGCAAACAGAAATGAACCCACCGGGCGCCGGTCTGCCCCCAGGCCAGAGCGGTTCATGCGAATAGCCGATACCAGGGTATCAATCGCCTCATCCTGCCCAAACACCACCATCTGTAGATTTTTGGCCAGATTCTTCAATACCTCTTTATCAGAGACCGATACCGTTTTGGCCGGTATCTGCGCCATCTTTGAGACGATATTCTCAATATCAAGCACGCTGATGCTTTTCTTGCGCTTGGCAGCGGGCTGTAGCTGGACACTGGCACCCGCCTCATCGATCACGTCAATGGCCTTGTCCGGCAGGTGCCGGTCATTGATATAGCGTGCCGAGAGTTCCGATGCGGTTCTTAGCGCCTTTAAAGAGAACCGTACGCTGTGGTGCGCCTCAAAACGGGATTTGAGCCCTTTCAGGATATCAAAGGTCTCATCCACCGATGGTTCCTTAATATCAATCTTCTGAAAGCGCCGCGTCAGCGCATGATCCTTCTCAAAGATGGTTCGGAACTCCTGATAGGTTGTCGAACCGATACAGCGCAGCTCGCCAGAGGCCAGCATCGGTTTAAGCAGGTTCGAAGCATCCATGACACCACCCGAAGCCGCGCCTGCCCCAATGATGGTGTGAATCTCATCTATGAACAGAATTGCTTCTGGTTTTTCGCGCAGCTCGGCCAGAACCGCTTTCAGGCGCTTCTCAAAATCGCCGCGGTATTTTGTGCCGGCAACCAACCCGCCCAGATCCAAAGAGTAGATCGTGCACCTCTCAAGAACCTCGGGGACATCGCCCTCCACAATCTTCTTGGCCAGCCCTTCTGCAATTGCGGTTTTGCCGACACCGGCCTCGCCCACCAGCAGGGGGTTGTTTTTACGCCGGCGGCAGAGGATCTGTGCGGTACGTTCCAGCTCCTCTTTTCGGCCAATCAGGGGGTCAATCTTGCCCAGCCTTGCCATCTCATTGAGGTCACTGGCATAACACTCCAGGGGGCTTTTCTTTGCCGCATCGCCCGCATCTTCATCATTTGTGCCCGCATCTTCATCTGCATCCGACTCACCATGCACCTTGGAGATACCATGCGAGATGTAATTTACGACATCCAGACGATTGACATTGTGCTGCTCCAGAAAAAAGACCGCCTGTGACTCCTGTTCATTAAATATGGATACAATGACATTTGCAGCGGTCACCTCCTTGCTGCCCGATGACTGCACATGAAAGACGGCACGCTGCAAGACGCGCTGAAAGCCCAGAGTAGGCTGTGTTTCACGATGGTCTGATTCAGGAAGGATGGGCGTTGTCTGCCGGATAAAGGCATCCAGCTCCACTCTAAGCCGCTCGGTGTCTGCGCCGCAGGCCTGAAGAACCTGGGTGGCCAGCGGGTTATCCAGCAGTGCGAGCAGCAGGTGCTCAACGGTCATAAATTCATAGTGCCGTTCATTCGCCTGTTGAAAGGAGTGATTGAGCGTAAACTCAAGTTCTTTACTCAGCATTATCGCCTACCTTCGGCTGCATCCAGCCGCACAAATTTATGGTCAAGCCACACAACCAGTACCGGTATAGACCCGCTATATTCAGTTTTTCTCCATTGTGCAGAGCAATGGATGCTGGTTTTTTCTGGCATATTCATTCACCTGAGCCACCTTGGTCTCTGCAATATCACGGGTAAACAGGCCGCAAACCCCCACACCTTTGGTGTGTACATGCAACATAACCTGCGTCGCCCGCTCCCGATCCAGCTGAAAAAATGATTCCAATACCTGAATCACAAAATCCATCGGCGTATAGTCATCATTCAACAGCATAACCTTATACATAGGAGGCCGTTTTAGCTTCGGCCTCCCCTCCTGCACCGCCAAACCACCATCAGCATTGTGTTTATCTTGCTCTGTCATAATGTATGTATCGACCTGTATTGCCTATGATTTTAGCTGAAATATAGACTGTTTGCGGCAACCCGCTGCTCATAGAGAGATTATACTCACTCTACAGCTGACCCCAACACTACACTGCAAAATGGGGATTCACTGATACATATCAAGGTATTACGGCAGATATTCACTCCTGATTTCATACCAAAGTAATTGACCAATTGCCAGGGATGGCTATACTTCCAGCAACGGCGCATGTTGCAACTCCACCCAAATACCCAGGAAAACTGGGCGTGTGGACGAGCCTGCCGTTGGAAACACCAACTATTTTACGCATAAAAAGGCAAGCCAAGATTGCCTTGAGCAAAGGAAGTCAGGAGGAGTACCTGCCATGTCGTCAACAGGTGTAGTTAAATGGTTTAACAATGCAAAAGGATACGGGTTCGTTACCCCCGACCAGGGTGAAAATGATGTTTTTGTACATTTCTCATCCATCACCATGGAAGGATACAAGACCCTGAAAGAGGGTCAAAAAGTCCAATTTGAGATAACAGAGGGTCCAAAAGGTCTGCACGCATCCGATATTAAAGCGGTAGGAGAGTAATACCTGTTTTAAGCCCTCGACCCCCTTCGAGGCAGCCAGCCTACTGTGGGCTGGCACAGGAATACGGGGCATAGCAGACGGGAACATGAGCCGTTGGAGATAACCCCATCTCCTGCAGCCCACACCCCGTACCCCCTGCCTATTGCTATGCCCCGTGTTCCCATTTTGTTTTTCCTGCACATCCCCGCATGCTAGAATTCTCACGCCGAGCAGTTGTTTACATTGCATCTCTTTTTGCTTATCCATTGATTCCACCACTAAAAAACAGCCGCTGAAAACCTCTCTTCAGCAGCACATGGCCAATGTACTCCGTGTAAAAAGGTAGAAATATGTCAGATTGTGGCTGTAACCTGGAGATCAAAAACAGGGAAGAGAGCCGTATTCTGATCATACTGATCGGCATTAATGCCAGCATGTTTTTTATTGAGATAACGCTGGGAATAATGAGTGAATCTACGGCGTTAATAGCCGATTCTCTGGATATGCTAGCCGATGCAACAGTCTACGGTATCGGTCTGTACGCCGTTGGAAGAGAGGCGCTGGTAAAGATCAAAGCAGCTCATATCAGCGGTATTTTTCAGATTATACTTGGCGCAGCTGTGCTCATCGATGTTATGCGTCGGGCAATAGCAGGCAGCGAGCCAGAATCATTTTTAATGATTTACGTCGGAATCGCAGCACTTGTAGCCAACACGGTCTGTCTTCAGCTGATATCCAAACATAAAGAGGGCGAGGTACACATGCGTGCCAGCTGGATTTTTTCAACAAATGATGTCATTGCAAATATTGGAATCATTATTGGTGGTGTGCTGGTTTACCTGCTCGACTCCAGATTCCCTGATCTTGTTATAGGCTTCGCAATTGCCATCATCGTTATCCGTGGTGGCATTCATATCGTCAAAGATGCAAGCAATGAGAAGCAGATTCATACCTTAAAAAGCACCTCATGAAACATTCAGGCCACACTCAAATTGCATAACTCTATTCAGATCAAAGGCCAGGTAATTGTAGGCATGTCTGGCGGCGTGGACTCATCCGTAGCCGCCCTGTTGCTGAAAGAGCAGGGTTGGAATGTTGAGGGGCTGTTCATGAAAAACTGGGAACAGGACGATACCTCCGAGTACTGCTCGGCAGAAGAGGATCTGAAAGATGCCCAGGCAGTAGCTGACCACCTGGGCATTCCACTCAACAGCGTCAACTTCTCTGCCGAATACTGGGACAGCGTTTTTGAATCCTTTCTCAGCGAATACCGGGCGGGTCGCACGCCCAACCCCGATGTGCTATGCAATCGTGAGATAAAGTTTAAAGCCTTTCTCGATTACGCATTGACCCTTGGGGCAGACCACATTGCCACCGGCCACTATGCCCGCACCACACAAACACCCAATGGCATCAAAATGCAGCGGGGAGTCGATGAAGGGAAAGACCAGACCTACTTCCTCTACATGCTTGGACAACCACAACTCCGCCACAGCCTCTTCCCTCTGGGTGGCCTGCTAAAAAGTGAAGTAAGAGCGATTGCAAAAGAGGCGGGGCTACTGAATCACCGAAAGAAAGACAGCACCGGCATCTGCTTCATTGGGGAGCGGAAATTCAGTGATTTTCTAGGCCGCTATCTCTCCCCCAATCCTGGGCCAATTGAGACCCCGGAGGGTCGGTATATTGGCGTGCATCAGGGACTCATGCACTACACCCTGGGGCAACGCAAAGGGCTGGGCATAGGCGGTCAATCCGGCGCCTCTGAAGCGCCCTGGTTCGTTGTGCGCAAGGATATCCGGCACAACAGGCTGGTGGTGGCACAGCAGCATGACCACCCGCTTCTGCTCAGCAACGGGCTGGTGGCCAGCCAGCTACACTGGATAAGCGGCTCACCTCCTCAAAACATCCCTTTTGGCTGCAGCAGCCGCATCAGACACCGCCAGCCGCTGCAAGCATGTAAAATAACCCATCTGGAAGGCGACTGCTGCCAAGTCCATTTTGAACAGCAGCAGCGCGCCATCACCCCTGGCCAGTCCATCGTCTTCTATCACGGTGACGACTGTCTGGGCGGCGGCACTATTGAACAGACGCTGGAGTTTTAATGAAAACCGATCAAGACCAAATAATCGCCCTTGCTGGCATATTTCAGGCAGCCTGCCTGACAGATCAGATTGCTCACAATGGCATCGCGGACGCATCGGCCATGAATGCCAGCATCTACAGCCTCTTCCAGATTGATGCTGAATCCGTCAACGCCGTCTACGGTGGGATAGAAAATATCCGAATTGGGTTGCAAAAGCTGGATCAGGAGATCATCTCCATCAACCTGCAAAGCTCAGAGATCACACGCTATGTACTGACACTGATGCACCTGGAGCAGAAGCTGCGCAAAAACCCCGCCATGCTAAAGCAGATTGCTGATGCCATAAGCCTGGCTACAGGGAAGCTGGATCATTTCCCCATGCTGCACAGTAACATTATTGCGCAATTGGCCGATGTCTACACATCAACCATCAGCACACTCCACCCGCGCATTATGGTTAATGGTGAACCTGCACACCTGCAAAACATCGACAATGCCAATAAGATTCGCGCCCTGCTATTGGCCGGGGTTCGCTCTGCCATGCTCTGGCGGCAGTGCGGTGGCTCACGAATGAAGCTGCTGATCAGCCGCCGTAAAACGATCAGCCAAGCCAGGCAGCTACTAAAAACCATGCCTCAGCAGGAGCAAAATGCACCATGAACCGACTCGCCACACTGGTCGCCATCACCCTGACACTATCACTCCTCACCTATAATGCTGCGGCCGCACCTGTCGCTCAATCTGAAGAGCCACCGGAAGCAGCCCCATCCACACAGGAGATGGTCAAGCAAGCTAAAGAGCTGGGCAGTGCCGCATGGGGAAAAACCAGGCAAAACAGCGCACAAGCGGGCAGCGCTATTCAGAAAAAATCAAAAGAGTACTATGAAGCAGCAAAAGAGAGCGCCTCAGAAACAGCAGATGCCGTAGCAGAAAAGTCAAAATCATACTATAAAGCAGCTAAAGAGCAGTCGGATGAGTATCTGGAAAAAGCCTCTGAAGCGGCTGCCGAGCTTACTGAAACAGTAAAAGAGAAAGCCAGGGAGATACTGGAACCAGCCAGGGAGACACCCAATCACACCATCTAATCCAACGTCTGTATTGAACCAAGGAGTAGATCATGGGCAGCATAAAACCACCCGCCGTAGCCGGGCTTTTCTATCCAGAAAACCCGGATGAGCTGCGCTCACAAGTGTCGAACTTTCTACAAGAGGGGCAAGCCGGGCGGGTTGAAAGACCCAAGGCTCTCATCGCACCCCATGCAGGCTATATCTACTCGGGCGCTACCGCCGGTCATGCCTACGCACAACTAAGGTCTGTGGCCGACAGCATTACAGATGTCGTCATCCTAGCCCCCTCACACCATCTGGCATTCCCTGGCATTGGGTATTGCAGCGCAACACAGTTCCAGACCCCTTTGGGCTATCTGATGGTAAACCAGCAGGCCATATCCCTGATCAGCAATCTGCCGCAGGTT
>JALSJZ010000148.1 GCA_026989135.1 Sedimenticola sp.
AGAGCTCCTGCTCGGCCAGCTCGGTACGCCCAGCACTTTCGTATTGCGTTATGGAGTCTCGGCGCTGTTTGACCATCTTGTCCAGGATAGCCAGCACCTGCGCATCATCCACCTCAGTGCGGCTGTCTACCTCGATCTGCTTGATAGCAGCCAGGAGCAGTCGAATCGTGCCAAGCGTGCGCTTGTCACCACTCTTCATGGCGGCCTTCATGTCGCCCTGAATCTGTTGCTTCAACATGGATGTGCGTGCGGGGTGGCGGAGCAGATTAGTACTGACGTTCGAATCGACGTGATTCGCGGGAGATCTTTTTGGCAAAGCGTTTTACAGCAGCCGCAGCTTTGCGCTTGCGCTCTGTGGTGGGCTTTTCGTAATGTTCACGGCGACGAACCTCGGCCAGGACCCCGGCTTTTTCACAGGAGCGCTTAAAACGGCGCATGGCGACTTCAAATGGTTCGTTCTCTTTAACACGTACGTTTGGCATCTCTTACCTCAAAAATGAGCCCTTCATCGGGCAAAGGAAGGTTAAGGGCGGGAATTCTACTGGTTGTGGCACTGGTTTGCAAAGATTGTCGGATGAAATTTATGGTTGACGTGCTGACGCTGCAAACAACACTATTATAGAGCCACTTTGATTTGGATCTGACTATGCTTGTACTGGGTATTGAAACCTCATGCGATGAGACCGGCGTCGCCCTCTATGAGAGCCGTGCCGGGCTGTTATCACATACACTCTACAGCCAGATTGATATACATGCCGACTATGGCGGCGTGGTGCCGGAACTGGCCTCACGCGACCATGTGCGAAAAACCCTGCCGTTGATTGCCGAGGCGCTGGCGGCTGCGGGAGTCAATCGGGATCAGATCGAGGGGATTGCCTATACCTCTGGGCCGGGGCTGGTCGGAGCACTGTTGGTCGGCGCGGCTATCGGGCGCGGTCTGGCCTGGGCCTTGGGGGTGCCTGCCGTGCCGGTGCATCACATGGAGGGACATCTGCTGGCTCCCATGCTGGAGGATGACTGCCCTGAGTTCCCTTTTATTGCACTGCTGGTCTCCGGTGGACATACCCAGTTGGTCGAGGTCTCCGGGGTGGGTCGGTACCGGCTGTTGGGTGAGTCACTGGATGATGCGGCGGGTGAGGCCTTTGATAAAACAGCAAAGATGCTGGGGCTGCCCTACCCCGGTGGCCCCGAGCTGGCCAGGATTGCAGCGCAGGGCGATCCTGGCCGGTTCCATTTTCCGCGCCCAATGACGAATCGTCCCGGCCTTGATTTTAGTTTTAGCGGGCTAAAAACCTTTGCTCTGAATACGATGCATAAAGAGCTGCCAGATCATCATACGCTGGATGAACAGCAGGTTATGCAGACCAAGGCGGATATCGCCCGTGCGTTTGAAGATGCGGTGGTGGATACACTGGCGATCAAGTGCCGCCGCGCCGTCAGGGAGACCGGCTGCAAAAGGCTGGTGCTGGCGGGAGGGGTGAGCGCCAACCGGCAGTTGCGGGAGAAGATCCAGCAGACATTGAAAAAAGAGGGCGGACGGGCCTACTACCCACGCCCTGAGTTCTGCACGGATAATGGCGCCATGATTGCCTATGCAGGCTGGCAACGCCTAAAAGCGGGACAGCGTGAGTCGTTACGGTTTAATGCCCAGCCCCGCTGGCAACTGAGTGATCTTTCAGCACTGTAGTGCAGGGCTAATCCGCTATCTTACTCTCCTTTCCGGCAAGCAATTTCTGGATATTGCTTCGATGTCTCCAGAACAACAACACCGTCATCACCACCGACATCCCCGTCAAAGCAATTGAGTCGGTCACCAGCCAGACAATGATCGGTGCCAATGCCATGGAGACCAGCGCGGAGAGCGAAGAGATCTTGATCACATAGCCCATAAAAAGCCAGATGACAGCGACTGACCCGCCAATCATCCAGCTCAGACCAAACTGCACACCCAAAGCGGTCGCAACCCCTTTGCCACCCTGAAAATAAAAAAAGAGGGGATAAAGATGGCCAAGAAAGACCGCCATGGCAACCGCCGCCAGTGTGCTCTCCCCCACCCCCATGAGATTGGCGAACAACACGGGAATAAAGCCCTTCAGCATATCCCCAAACAGGGTGATGGCCGCTGGTTTTTTACCCCCAATACGCAGCACATTGGTTGCTCCAGGGTTGTTTGAACCCTGGCTGCGCGGGTCTGGCAGCCCCATCAGACGGCAGACGATAATGGCGCTGGAGATAGAGCCCAGCAGGTAGGCGGCAATAATAAATACTATATCAATCATCTTTGTGTGGTTTGGGTGGCGCGGCGCACTGCTTGCTGCCCACCATCCGTTATGGTTATTGAGAAGAATTAAACGATTTTATTCTTTGCCACACTGATTTACCATCCTCCCCATGAATTGGCAAAAGCAGAGATAGAGGCATGGATATTGTTTTTTTGCGAGGTTTGCGTGTCGATACGGTTATCGGCGTCTATGATTGGGAGAGGCGGATCAAGCAGACTGTCGTGCTGGATCTGGAGATGGCAACCGATGTGCGCAAGGCAGCAGCCACTGATGATATCCAGGATGCGCTGGATTATAAGTCGGTCGCCAAGCGGGTGGAGCGCTTTATCGCCGAGAGTGAGTTTCAGCTGGTTGAGACGCTGGCTGAGCGTTGTGCACAGATCATTCGTGATGAATTCGGCGTCCCCTGGCTACGTCTGACGCTGAATAAGATCGGTGCCGTGCGCAGTGCCGAGGATGTAGGCGTCATCATTGAACGCGGCAGCCGCTGAGATGCCCCAAGTCTGGCTGAGCATTGGCAGTAACATGGATCGGGAGAGAAGCATCTATGGCGCAGTAAAGTCACTACAGGATGCTTTTGGCGAACTGGTACTGTCGAGCGTCTACGAAAGCAAGGCCGTCGGTTTTGATGGTGATCCGTTCTACAACATGGTGGCTGGGCTGGGAACCGCACTATCGGCCAGAAGTCTAAATGACCGCCTCCGTGAGATTGAAGAGCGACACGGACGTGTTCGGGGCGGTGAAAAATTTTCATCCCGAACGCTGGATATTGACCTGCTGCTCTACGGCAATGAGGTTATACATGAAGGGGAGATAGAGATCCCCCGCGATGAGATCACGCAATACGCCTTTGTACTGCTACCGCTTGCTGAAGTAGCGGGAGAGATGAAACACCCGGTAAATGGTTGCACCTATCAGAAACTATGGGATGCATTTGATCCGGGACAGCAAAGATTATGGCGGGTGGAGTTGGATCTTAAACCGCTTGCAGCCCAGCGGTAACCGGGAAAAGCCGCCTTTATTCCAATGCTGTTTTTTTTCAGCATTAGAGTATACTTGACATTGACTCTAGCATGTAACTTATTGCATACCATAGAAAATGACACGGAATCATAAATACGTTACCAGCTGGAGCCGGTTGTTGACTCCTCTGCTGTGGCTAATGGCTGGGTTGCTGCTCAGCACCCCCACCTTTTCTGCCACTGCCAAGCAGAAGGATGGCACCGCACTTGCCCAGCGCGCCTACGACCGGGCCGACGGCAGAGATGTAAGCACCCGTGCGGTCATGATTCTCACCGAAAAGGGTCACAGCCCCCGCCAGCGAAACCTGTTCACCTATGCAATAGATCGTGGAAAAGGCGAGAGATGGTCACTTACCCGCTTCACAAAACCGGCCGATATTGCCGGTACAGGCCTTCTGACAAGGGATTATCCAGGCGGCGACAGTGACCAGAAGCTCTATCTGCCCGCGCTCGACAAGGTCAGACGCATTGTATCATCACGCAAAGGCGGGCGTTTTGTCGGCTCTGACCTCTACTACGAAGACCTTCGGGATAGAGAGGTCGATATGGATCACCACCGTCTGGCGGGCAGAGGCAAGGCCGGCGGCCAGATGTGTGACATACTGGTCAGCACGCCCGTTGATCCGGACAATTCAGTCTATTCCAAACGGGTCAGCTGGATTCACCCAAAAACACTCATCCCGCTCCGGGTTGATTATTACAAGAAAGGGCAAAAAAAACCGATTAAACGGCTGAAGGTACGCAAGCTGAAAAAGATCCAGGGGTACTGGACAGTTTTGGACAGCATCATGTATGACCTGAAAACAGGGCATAAAACAAGAATAGCCACCAAATCGATTAAATATGATCAGGGAATACCTGCAACCCTGTTTACCGACCAGGCGCTGGCCGATGATTCACGAGAGAAGAGGTTCCGCCCTTAAATTATATGAATGGTAAATAAGGTGCTGTGTGAAATTTGAATGGGACAATAGTAAAGCGGCAAAAAATAAAAAGAAGCACGGTATCTCTTTTCACGAAGCTGCAACTATATTTGGTGATCCGCTGGCGATTACTTTTAATGACCCGGATCATTCGCAAAATGAACAACGGCTAATTACATTTGGCGCATCCAGATTAAACCGATACATAGTCGTGTCACATACAGAGCGTAACGGAAAAATGAGGATAGTAAGTGCTCGAGAAATGTTAAAACATGAGAGAAGAATCCATGAAGAAGGCTAATGATAAAGATGAATTAAGGTCTGAGTATAAACGAGAAGATCTTGGTAAAGGAGAGCGAGGAAAATACTACCAAGCATACAAAAAAGACCATAATATAGTTCTTTTAAGGCCGGAAGTAGCGAAGGCATTCCCAAGTGATGAGGCAGTCAATGATGCGCTTTTATCGCTTATAGAGGTTGCTCAAAATGCCGCTGGTTTCATAAAGCGCTAAAATTGAATTGTACACAACCAGAGATAAACTATGAAACTTGCATCCAGCGTCTTTATTATCCTGCTTTTTGGTTATGTTGTATCTCCTGCCGTTGGGGAAGAGCTGGATACGATTGCAGTGGATGGGCTGGATGAGCCAGAGCTGATCCTTGATGAGGATGATTCAACCGTTATCGACATTCAGGATGATATTGCGTCAGATGAACTAATTATGGAAGATGCTGATATTACATACAGTGATAATAGATCACTGCAAAGTACAGCATTTTCTGCGGGTCTGGACAAGATGCAACTGGAAGCCGGGCATCTCACCAAATCAGGTGCAGAAGCAAACAGCAGTAATTACCTGCATATAGCCTTTAGCGCCCGCTGGGATTCAGGATCAGCCTGGGAGGCGCAGCTGGCAGGCCGGATCGATGGCTACTATCAGTCTGGCAGACAAAACCTTGACCACACCCAGCTGGACTATGGGGAGAGCTTTATCCGCTATCGTGGTGATAACATCCGATTTACAGTCGGCACCCAAAAGATCATCTGGGGGCGGATTGATGAGCTGCCACCCACAGACCGGATGAGCGTTGTTGATCTCTCCCGCTTTAATCTCGATGACCACCAGGATCGACGCCGTGCTGCACCCGCCATTCGACTGGAGTATTTCAGCGACGCGGGCAAGTTTGATCTTGTCTGGCTACCCGAATTCAGAGCCGCAGAACTGCCAGGGCGGGAGAGTATCTGGTCTATAGTCGATCAACAAAAAGGGGCGCTGCTCGGAATAGAACCCACACCCATAATGAGCACAATCATCCGGGGCAGCCGCTTTACAGAGGATGAGCCACACGGCGATGCAGGCGGCGGCGTACGCTATAGCCACAGTGAATCCGGCTTTGACTATGCGCTAACCGCACAACGTGTCAGACAATCGACCCCCTACTATGAGCTGGTCAGCTTAGGTCGATTCAAGGCACGCTACCCACGCTCCTGGGTAATAGGTGGCGATGCAGGTTTTGAGGCACTGGATGCAACCTGGAGCTTTGAGGCCGCCTGGTTGAGTGACATCCCGGTAACCAAAACAGATGTTAGCTACACCACTGTAGAAGGCATCTCATGGGCGGCAGGTGTGGAGTTTTACCCTGGGGATGGTGATACACGAATCAACCTCCAGCTGATCGGCACCAACCTGATCGATGCCCCCCGTGTTTTTGATCGTACAGAAATCTATACCTTTAATGGTGCCGTTGACATCCCGTTTGCACGTGAACGCTGGCGTATGAATACACGATTTTTTATCGGGCTGGATAAAAAAGACATCTACATCAACCCCGAACTTGCCTATATTGGTTGGGAGCCACATGAAATCTATCTGGCCACCCACTATTTTGCAGGGTCAGCAGGCACCCTTGGCGGCTATCACCAGGATCACTCTCTATTAACACTTGGCTGGCGAGCCAGTTTTTAAGGCATGATAATATTTAGAAGCGGGACTTTAGTTCCACAGCTCTGTAGGCTACAGGGCTAAAGTCCCGCTTCCAGTTTATCCCTGGATGCCCGCAAACTGATTAAACAAGGCACCAAGAATTTCAGCCATGCACTTGCCCAAGTATCAACAGCAAGCTATTCGCCTGACCCCTGCGGAGGTTCAGGCCATCTGCGACGTTTTTGTAGAGATGGTGGGAGCTGTGCCGGCCAGCCTTTGGCTTTTTGGCTCGCGGGTAGATACAGAAAAACGAGGGGGTGACATAGATCTATTTCTTGAATTGGCAGGCTCTGTGGATAATGTTGCAGCCCTTGTGCGAAAGATTCGAGTGGCGCTATATGATCGAATTGGTGAGCGTAAGATTGATCTGGTAATAAAAACACCAGCCACGCCTGCCAGTGCGCTGCATGAGATTGCCAGGCAGGAAGGAGTGCTCCTATGGGAAAACCCACAGATTTGAAACAGGCCTACATGGCCGAGCAGCTTGTGCTTTCAGAAAAGACTGCTGCTGCCCTGAAATACTCTTATGCCCGTGTTTCAGAATTTATGCCGCTACCTAAAAGCAGCAGTTTGGATGAAATAGAGCCAGAATCATTGGAGCGTCTTGAGGCGCTTGCAGCCCGGTTTGCGCGTTTAGCAGATATTCTGGTGCAAAAGCTCTTCCGAGCTATAGATGCAATCGAGCTGGTAGATGAGGGCAGCCTCCTGGATCGGTTGGCCAGAATGGAAAAGCGAGGCCTCATAGAGAGTGCGGCAAAGTGGCGGCAAATCCGTGAACTGCGCAACCAGGTGGCTCATGATTATGTCGTGGAGGATCTGCGTAATTTGTATAATGATATTTTCAAATACAGTGCTGACCTCATTGCGCTGGTGCCCATTATTGAAAGTTATGCTGAAAAGATAGGTGGCATCCGTTCACAGGATTCATAGTATCAACGTAACTCACCCCACCCAAACGCATAAAACAATTGCTTAATACCATGAAGAACATGAAGGACATAAAGTGTTGAAGGGAAATAGTGAGTTAGCACATCGGGTCATTGGTGCAGCCATTGATGTTCACAAGGCGCTTGGCCCCGGCTTGTTGGAGTCCACCTATCAGCAATGCTTGGCGCATGAGTTCTCATTGCGAGAGGTTGGTTTTCAACTTGAGCGTCCATTACCTGTTGAATATAAAGGTGTTCGTTTGGGTTGCGGCTATCGTATAGATTTTTTGATTGAAGGTCAGATTATATTGGAACTGAAAAGTGTAGAAACCTTGCAAGGTATCCATGAGGCACAACTGCTGACCTATCTAAGGCTTGCAAAAAAACAGCATGGTTTCTTGATCAATTTTAATGTGAAATTGCTGAAGCAAGGCATCAAAAGCTTTGTTCTGTAAATCCTTTATGTGCTTCATGGTAAAACAGTTACATATCAACATAGCACTATACTATATTAACAGCACATTATGTGCTCGATACTAAATACCATACTAAGACACAAAGAAGATAGGCAAAAAAGAGGTAAAACCCATGGTAAGTTTGAATGATTGTACATCCAGAATACATAACTGATGATAAAGGCAAGAAATTATCCGTTATCATTCCTATTTCAGATTTTAAAGAACTTATTGAAGATCTTGAAGATCTGGCCGCTATTGCTGAAAGAAGAAATGAGTCAACAATCTCTCATGAAGACCTCATTGAGGAGCTGAAGAAGGATGGCCTCATATAAAATCGAATGGAAACAATTAGAGTTGGCCATCAAAAAGAAGTATATGAAAAACTTATATAGGCAAATGGTTTTGTGCCAATGCCTCCGCTTCCACACCCCTGAGATCTGAGAATCACCTTTACCTTGATGCCACCCAATGGAAGACGAACAAGCCCGCCGCATAAAACTTGATCAATCGCGCAAACCCATTGCGATTGTCCATGAGGGCGTATTTGTCTATGCCAATCCAGCCTTTTTAAAGCGCCTTGGGTATACCAATCTTGAAGAGCTGGAAGCCTTAACTGCACTTGATCTGGTAGAGCCAACCTATCAAGACCGCTTTCGATCCCACCTAAAGCACGCAGAGTCAATCCCTCACTCAGCGCCAAATCTTCCCTCTGATAAATTGTCCATGTTGAAGGAGGATGGCTCGCCTTTTATGGCAATCGCCAGTTCACACCACACAGTATTTGATGGTGAAAACTGTGTCCTCTTTTCAATACGGACAAAAGAGGATAAATCCCTTAAAAACAGACTCCTGAATCTACCCTGGAAACTCTATCTAAGCATTCTGTTTTTAATCGTTTTTTATCTTTTACCACCTGCACTGTTGTTGAAACTCAATATCAACAATGCACCCAAAACCTATATCCCAAGCGACGCCCCGGCTGTTGTTGTTGATGATGAACTGCGAGAACTGTTCCCGAATGATCAGGTGCTTATACTGCTCTTTGAAGGCGTTGCGCTCTTTTCAGACGGATTTACACAGGCGCTTGATCAGCTGACTGTAGATTTAAAGTCAAGACCTGAGGTGGACGATGTCATCTCAATCACCACGCAAGACCATATTGCAGGTAATAATGAAGGCTTTTTTGTTGAACCACTGATTGATCCAAAGGAGCTGGAGAAGACGCTACCCAAACAACGTTTACAACATGTTGTCAGTGATCGTTTTGCAAAAGACAGACTGGTTGCAGCAGATGGCTCTGCCATTGCAATGGTGATCATACCTGCATTAGATGAAAACAGTATGCAGCGCGTTCAATTTCAGAAGATTGTTCTTTCATCTGTTGATGATGCCAGATTGAGCGGCTACCTTTCTGCGGTATCAGGTCAGATTGCCGTTGATGTGGCACAATTCCACTCCATGCTGCAGGACAACATGCTGTTCATTCCGGCAACCGTCATTATTGGTTTGACATTTATCTGGTGGCTGTTTCGCCGCTGGCTTGCCGTGCTGGTGGCAGGCGTGGCTACCGGAGTCGTTACCAGCTCCACAGTAGCTTTCTATGTGCTGTTTGATAAGCCATTTACACTGATTTCCAGCATCATACCTCCGCTTCTCTCGGCACTGACTACGGCAACACTCATACACCTGTTTAATGCGCTGCACTATGCCTCACAACGCGGGCTGGTTGGGAGGGCGCGTGTTGATAAAGCATTGGAAGAGATACGCCGTCCAGCTCTGTTCACAATGCTTACTACAGCGGTAGGTCTTGCCTCACTGTCCACCAGCCCTATCCCTCCTATAAGCGACTTTGGCTTGATTTCCGCAGCAGGTGTTGTACTGATCTATATTGTTGTGATTATTGTTGTCCCCAATATTTTTGCGCGGTGGGATTATGTGCCGTGGCCCAGTAGCGCAGGTGGGTTACGCTGGATGGATAAGGTTGTAAAGAAGCTGCTGCATGTAGGCATTCGTTACCCTGTATGGGTGATCGCTGTTGTCGTTGCGCTTATTGCTGGTGGTATACCTCAAATATGGAATGTAGAAGCGGAGTCCAACTTACAAGAATTTTTCATGGAAGATCATCCAGTGCGAAAAGCAACGGATAGAATAGAAGAAAAACTGACCGGCACAACCTCCCTGGATGTTATTTTTAAATCAGCATCACGGGATGCTTTAAAGAAGCCGGAAAATTTAAAAATAGTTCGGGATTTTCAGGATTGGGTCGAAACCCTTCCAGAAGTTGATCACTCAGTCTCCTATGCCGATTTTGTTGAAGAGATGCATTGGGGCTTTA
>JALSJZ010000149.1 GCA_026989135.1 Sedimenticola sp.
GCGGCATGGTCAAAACGATAACCATTGATGGCATCGGTGACGTTCTGCTTGGTTATCTGCAGACGGGAGATGATCCAGCGATCAGCCACACTCAGTTGCAGCGCACCACCGCCTTCACCGCAATCTTCACCTTCGGTGTTCATCAGCACATAGCGGGCGGCGTTCCATAGCTTGTTGCAGAAGTTACGATAACCTTCGGTACGTTGCAGATCAAACTTGATGTCACGCCCGGTGCTGGCCATGGCAGCGAAGGTAAAGCGCAGCGCATCGGTGCCGAAGGCGGGGATGCCATCCGGGAAATCCTGGCGCGTTGCTTTTTCAATCTTTGGTGCATTTTCAGGCTGCATCAATCCTGTTGTGCGTTTTGCCACCAGAGGCTCCAGCTCAATGCCATCGATCAGGTCGATAGGGTCGAGCACGTTGCCCTTGGATTTGGACATCTTGTCGCCGTGGGAGTCGCGCACCAGACCGTGGATGTAGACCTCTTTGAACGGGACATCGCCCATGAACTTGAGCCCCATCATGATCATCCGGGCGACCCAGAAGAAGATGATGTCAAAACCTGTGACCAGTACGCTGGTGGGGTAGAAGGTCTTTACCGCCTCGGTTTTTTCTGGCCAGCCCAGGGTAGAGAAGGGCCAGAGCGCAGAGCTGAACCAGGTGTCGAGTACATCCTCATCCTGGGTGAGTTTGAAATCATCGGGCAGCTGATGTTTTTTGCGTACATCCTCTTCCGAACGGGCGACGTAGATATTGCCCTCTTCGTCATACCAGGCCGGGATCCGGTGTCCCCACCAGATCTGGCGTGAGATGCACCAATCCTCAATATTGCGCATCCATTCAAAATAGGTGTTCTTCCAGTTATCGGGGACGAAACGGATGTCGCCATCTTCAACTGCTTTGATGGCCGGCTCTGCCAGTGGGCCAACCTTGACGTACCACTGGTCGGTAAGGAAGGGTTCAATCACAGCGCGGGAGCGATCCCCGCGAGGCACCATCAGTTTATGGGCTTCAATCTTCTCCAACAGTGATTGAGATTCCAGATCAGCGATGATCTGCTTGCGTGCCGCATAACGATCCATGCCGATGTACTGTGTCGGGATCAGCGTGTCCTCCTCCGCTTCATTTTCACGGATGGTGGCATCGGCGGTAAAGATGTTGATCAGGCCACCGTGCGGCAGCGCCTGGATATTGCTGTGATCTCGATGGTTTTGCCAGACCGCATAGTCGTTGAAATCGTGTGCCGGGGTGATCTTGACGCAGCCGGTACCAAACTCAGGGTCAACGTACTCATCCGCGATGATGGGGATGCGGCGGCCGGTAAGTGGCAGCTCGACATACTCCCCCAGCAGATGCTTGTAACGGTCATCGCCAGGGTGAACGGCAACGGCACAATCGCCCAGCATGGTTTCGGGACGGGTAGTGGCAACCACCAGATGCTCCTGGCCGTTGGTCAGCGGGTAGCGCATGTGCCAGAGGTGGCCGTTCTCCTCTTCGGAGAGCACCTCCAGATCGGAGAGGGCGGTGTGCAGTACCGGATCCCAATTTACCAGCCGCTTGCCACGGTAGATCAGACCCTCTTCAAACAGGCGGACAAAGACCTCTTTCACGGCATCGGAGAGCCCTTCATCCATGGTGAAGCGCTCCCGCTCCCAGTCGAGAGAGGAGCCCATGCGCCGCAGCTGTTGGGTGATGGTGCCGCCGGACTGCTCCTTCCACTCCCAGACCTTCTCGGTGAACTTTTCACGCCCGTAGTCGTGTCGGGTCTTGCCCTCGGCATTAATCAGCCGCTCCACCACCATCTGAGTGGCGATGCCGGCGTGATCAGTCCCTGGCTGCCACAGGGTCTTCTCCCCCTGCATCCGGTGATAGCGGATGAGGGCATCCATGATGGTGTCCTGAAAGGCGTGCCCCATGTGCAGACGCCCCGTCACATTGGGCGGCGGGATCATGATGCAGTAGGGGTTGCCGCTGCTGGCCTGTCTGTCTGGGGCGAAATAGCCCTGTTGCTCCCAGGTCTCATACCACTTCTGTTCCAGGCTATGGGGGTCGTAGGTTTTGTTCATCAGTAGAGCCGGCATCCTGAGCGTGTTGCAAAGCGCTGCATTATAACCCAAGAGTTACAATGCTTTGTGAGCTAAAAACCTGATCCCATGGGATCGAAGTGGGTGCGCTACCCTGGCTGGTTATCCACCCTGGGGCGGATCAGAATGGGCAGATAGACCACGCAGAAGATGGCAAAGCCAACCAGCCAGAGGCCGCCAGAGATATAGAGCCATGCACTGTACTGACCGGGTGCCACAATAGGCATCAGCACACGCACGAAGGTACCCACATTGAGGAGTACAAAGGCGATATTGATGGGCTTTGCTGTCTCCAGCATGCGGCCGGTATGCCCCAGCGCAACCCGCGACATCATGCCTATGGTGAAGATCCCCACAGTGCCATAGGTAAAGGCATGTGTAGTCAGATTGGGAGCAACCCACCCCAAAGCCCCCAGTGCCTGTAGCACAAAGCTGGCAATCAGCCAGAAATAGGCGGTGTAGAGTACCCACAGGATAGGCGATGTCCAGATCTTGTGGTCATACCAGCCCTTCACGCGAATAATGTGCACCACGGCCAGTGCGGCTGCAATCAGACCCGTGACCCAGGAGGTTGGAGCCAGCAGATCAGCCACCATCAGAACAAACAGCAAGATCACGGCCAGACGCTCAATATCATCACGATTTACCGGCATCACCCCCGGCACCCCGGTGCGGGTAAAGAAAGGCATAATCCGCCCCGTGATGATCACCAACAGCCACAAGACCAGATAACGCATCATGCCAGTGCCGACAATGGCAGACCCGCTGGTAATCCCCAATGCCTGTAGATGTACCAGCAGATTGGCGCAGGCAGCCAGTGCCAGTGCCACTAAAAAGACCCGGTTGCTCTTTGATTCGGCCTCCATGAGCGGATGACGCAGCGCCAGCGCCAGCATCGGCAGAAAGGCAAGATCCACCAGTGCGATCAGCTCCCCCGGCACGGGCAGAAACGGCAGAATACGACCGGCCAGCCAAAGCCCTGCCAATGCAGCCAATGGCTTGCCAGTGATGGTATCGATGCCCGTCCAGTTGCGAACTGCCGTTAATAAAAAACCGGCAATAACGGCTGTGGTGAAGCCAAACAGCATCTCATGGCTGTGCCATCCCATCGGCCCGTAATAGGGGTTGGCCGGCATCTGCCCACCCAGAAAACAGAGCCAGACCACAAGCAGAAGCACAGCAGCCAAACCGGCACACAAAAAGAAGGGGCGAAAGCCCAAAGCAAAAGGGACGTAACCTTTGGTCATATTATTTGACTCTTAGCTGGATATTGATGTGACAAGGCGGATTGTGGCGGCACAATCACTCGTCACAAACAGTGACATACAGAAAATGGACAGGAGAATCTACAGAACCTGGAGAGGGCTGGCAATGCACCAGATCAAATATCACCATGGTTCCTATTCCCCGCCAGCCTCCTGAGGTATGATACGCGACACGATTTTGTTGCCCCGATCTGTAGTGTGAACGGAGTTTTTCATAAAGAAAAGCTCCGTTTTCAATATATTAAGGGCTTTTTTTACAACCCTGAGTCTCTGCTGGCGTTGGTCGAACAACCCTCCAATCAGCTGTAGATACCGATGGTGGTTAGAGCAATAGATGACGGATCTACAACACATACGCAATTTCTCCATTATTGCCCATATTGACCATGGCAAGTCGACCATTGCAGATCGCTTTATCCAGACCTGTGGCGGGCTTGAAGCGCGGGAGATGGAGGCGCAGGTGCTGGACTCGATGGATCTGGAGCGCGAGCGTGGCATCACCATCAAGGCGCAGAGCGTAACCCTTGAGTATAAAGCGAACAATGGCGAGCGTTATCAGCTGAACTTCATTGATACCCCTGGTCATGTCGATTTCTCGTATGAGGTCTCCCGTTCGCTGGCCGCCTGTGAGGGTGCCTTGCTGGTCGTGGATGCGGCACAGGGTGTAGAGGCGCAAAGTGTTGGCAACTGTTATACCGCCATCGAACAGGGGCTTGAGGTGCTGCCGGTACTGAACAAGATCGACCTGCCAGCAGCAGAGCCTGAGCGGGTGGTCACCGAGATTGAAGAGATCATTGGGCTGGATGCCAGTGATGCGCTGCATGTCAGTGCCAAAACGGGCGTTGGTATCCCCGATCTGCTGGAGATGCTGGTAGCGCGCATACCCCCCCCTGAAGGGGATGCAGACAAGCCGCTGAAGGCGCTGATCATTGACTCCTGGTTTGACAGCTATGTGGGCGTGATCTCGTTGGTGCGGGTGATGGACGGCTCCATCCGCCCCAAGGACAAGATGCATGTCATGTCTACCGGGCGCAGTTTTCAGGTTGAAAAGGTGGGGCGCTTTACCCCAAAGCGGGAAGACGCTCCCATGCTTGGAACGGGTGAGGTGGGTTACATCATTGCCGGCATCAAAGAGATTGATGGCGTGCCTGTTGGCGATACCATCACCCTTGCGGATAACAAGGCAGATGGCCCACTGCCAGGTTTTGAACAGATTCAACCGCGCGTTTTTTCCGGACTCTACCCGGTCAGCTCCGATGATTATGAGGCGTTCCGCGAGGCGCTGCAAAAGCTGCGTCTAAATGATGCGGCGCTCCACTTTGAACCGGAAACCTCCCAGGCCTTGGGCTTTGGTTTTCGTTGTGGCTTTCTCGGCATGCTGCACATGGAGATTGTGCAGGAGCGGCTGGAGCGCGAATACAACCTGAATCTGATCACTACAGCACCAACTGTAATCTATGAAGTGCTGACAACCAGTGGTGAGCTCCTCAAGATTGATAACCCGGCTGATCTGCCAGACTCAGGCAAGATTGAAGAGGTGCGTGAGCCGATTATCGAGGCCACCATCCTGGTGCCACAGAATCACCTGGGCGCGGTTATTACACTCTGCATTGAAAAGCGTGGTGTGCAGAAAAACATGCAGTACCTGGGGGGACAGGTTCAGTTAACCTATGAGTTGCCGATGAACGAAGTGGTGCTGGACTTTTTTGACCGGCTCAAATCGGTCAGCCGTGGCTATGCCTCATTTGAGTACGAATTCAAACGCTTTCAGGCGGCGCCACTGATAAAGCTGGACATCCTGATCAATGGTGACTGTGTGGATGCACTCTCGGCTATCGTACACCGGGATCATGTCCAGAGCCGCGGGCGTGAACTCACGGTAAAGATGAAAGAGATCATACCCCGGCAGATGTTTGAGGTTGCCATCCAGGCTGCGATTGGCTCACAGATCATTGCGCGCACCACAGTCAAGGCACTGCGTAAAAATGTGACGGCAAAATGTTACGGCGGCGATGTAAGCCGCAAACGCAAACTGCTTGAAAAACAGAAGGCAGGAAAAAAACGCATGAAGCAGATTGGCAAGGTTGAGATCCCTCAGGACGCCTTCCTTGCGGTACTGCGGGTTGGCAAAGAGTAAAAAATAATTCGAACCCCTATTTTTGAAGATGACTTATGGATCTTAATTTCCCAGCAATATTAGTGATGGCAGTATTTGTTACCGGCGGAATCTGGCTGATTGACAGCCTGATGTTTGCACCCCGAAGGCGCGCCATGGCCGCTGATGAGAGCAGCAAGGGTGCCAATCCGGAAGAGATTGCACGGCGAACCCGGGAGCCGATATTAGTCGAATACGCCCGCTCGTTTTTCCCGGTTATTCTTATTGTGCTGCTGCTACGCTCGTTTTTGGTGGAACCCTTCCGCATCCCATCAAGCTCCATGATGCCAACGCTGCTGGTGGGTGACTTTATACTGGTCAATAAGTTTGCCTATGGCGTGCGCCTGCCGGTGCTTCACACCAAAATAATTGAGGTGGGCAGCCCGGAGCGGGGCGATGTGGCTGTGTTTCGTTACCCACGTGACCCGGCGGTAGACTATATTAAACGTATCGTTGGTATCCCTGGTGATGAGATTTCATACCGTAACAAGGTGCTGTATGTGAATGGGCAGCCTATACCGCAGACGCCAATTGGCCGCTATACAGGCATCGGCTCCGGGGTAAGGGAGACCGGATCACTGCACAGCATAGAGACGATTGATGGTGTAGAGCATGCCACCCTGGTGCGGGTCGGCGCACCCGATTTTCCACCCGGATGCCAGGTATTGTTGCGCGGGCCAATCAAAGTGCCTGACGGGCAATACTTTGTGATGGGTGACAACCGTGATAACAGTAATGACAGCCGTTGCTGGGGGCTGGTGGCGGAAGAGAATCTGGTAGGCAAGGCCTTTGCAATCTGGATGAGCTGGGACTCCCAGCGCCCCGGCTTTCCCATTGCGTGGGATCGGCTGGGTAAAGGTATAGAGTGACGGCCGCCATTGTCGCAAAAACTCTGAATTGATCAGAGCTTCCTTTGATTGAACATGAGGAGCGTTGAATATGTTTCATGGTCCAAAAAAACAGCGGGGAATGACTGGGCTGGGATGGATGACCGTTCTCTTTTTGATATGCTTTTTTGCCTTTGTCGGCATCAAACTGCTCCCCGTATATATGGAGAACTACTCCGTAAAAAGTATTGTTGAAGCAGTAAAACAGGAGCCGAATATCACCAAAAAAAGTTCAGGCGCAGTGCGTGCGATGATAAAGAAACGCCTGCTTATTAATGGCATCCGTGATATTAAAAATGAACACATTACCGTCAAGAAATTCGGTGGTGCGCTGTCGGTAAAGATCGAGTATGAGGTGCGCAGACCCCTGTTTGGAAATATGGATGCAGTGATGTCATTCAAAGATGAATTTGAGTTGGCTGGCCGTTGAGACAACCCACAGAACATCTCTCAAAGGCCATTGGATACGCCTTTAATGATCCGAGTCTGTTTGAAAATGCACTGACCCACCGCAGTGCTGGAAGCATCAACAACGAACGGCTTGAGTTTCTGGGCGATGCCATACTTGGATTTGTGATTGCAGATGAGCTGTACCAGCAGTTTGGCAGTGCCAATGAAGGGCAGTTGAGCCGATTGCGGGCAGAGATAGTCAAGGGAGAGGCGCTGGCAATACTGGCGCGTGAACTGGATCTCGGTCTCTATCTTGCCTTGGGTATGGGTGAGCTGCGCAGCGGCGGCCAGGGTCGTGACTCCATCCTGGCAGATGCGCTGGAGGCCATATTGGCAGCCATCTATCTGGATGGTGGATATGAGGCTGTCCGGCAGGTTATCCACAATCTTTTCCAGGGCAAGCTGAAAAAACTATCGTTGGACGCACAAAAAAAAGATCCAAAAACCCGCCTTCAAGAGTATCTTCAGGCGCACAAGTACCCGCTTCCGGAGTACTCTGTTGCACAGGTTGCCGGAGAGCAGCATGACCAGCAGTTTCTCGTGCAGTGCACTGTCGCTGGGCTGCAGCTGGAGTGTGAGGGCCATGGCAGCAGTCGCCGCAGAGCCGAGCAGGATGCCGCAGAGGGCATGCTGACCCAAATATTTCAAAGAGAAAAATGACAGAGATGACAGCCAACAGCAAAAACCGCAGCGGATATGTCTCTATCATTGGCCGCCCGAATGCGGGCAAATCGACACTTCTGAACTGTCTGATTGGCCAGAAACTGGCCATTACATCGCGCAAGCCCCAGACGACACGACATGCCATCCTGGGCGTTAAAACAGAGGATCGGGGGCAGATCATCTACGTCGATACGCCAGGGATTCACCAGCGTGGAGAGCAGGCAATGAATCGCTATCTCAATCGAACAGCAAAGGCAATGCTGAACGATGTCGATCTGATACTGTTCGTTGTGGATGCGATGAAGTGGACGACGGAAGATACAGCGGTACTGGAGCTGCTGGGCACGATCAAGGTGCCGGTGATTCTGGTAATCAATAAACTGGATCAGATTGAAGAGAGAGAGATGCTGCTGCCATATATTCAGGATCTCTCAACAAAACACCCGTTTTGTGAGATTATTCCGCTGTCGGCGAAGACGGGAAAGAACGTATCCCGACTGGAAAAGCGGGTGATGGAGTTGATGCCAGAGGGCGAAAATATCTTTCCCGAAGATCAACTCACAGATCGTTCAGAACGCTTCTTTGCCGCCGAACTGGTTAGAGAACAGCTCACCCGGCGCTATGCCAAAGAGATCCCCTACGCACTGACGGTTGAGATCGAGCAGTTTGAAGATGTGGGGAATATGTATCGCATCGGGGTGCTGGTCTGGGTGGAGCGGGAAGGCCAGAAAAATATCATTATCGGCAGCAAGGGTGAGGCGATCAAAGCAGCGGCCACCCAGGCGCGCATAGAGATGGAGAAGCTGTTTGATAAAAAAGTGCATCTTAGCGTCTGGATAAAAGTGAAAAAAAGCTGGTCAAGCGACGAGAGTGCATTGGCCAGGCTGGGCTATAGCGAGTAGCTGCATACCTCTCTTTGCGATACAACATGACCCGCAGTACCCTGCATTCCGCTTTTATCCTGCACAGCAGACCCTACTCCAATACCAGCCTGTTACTGGAGTGTTTTACCGCCTTGCATGGTCGTTTCCCGGCTATCGCAAAGGGGGCAAAGAGCCAGCGCTCTGAAACGGCAGGTCTGTTGCGACCCTTCTCCCCCCTGTTGATCGACTGGCGTGGAAAGGGCGAGGTTAAAACACTAACCTGCTGTGAAGCGGCAGCTCCAGCTATTGCATTGAATAAAAAACCGCTGTTTTGTGGATTTTATATCAATGAGCTGACCATGCGGCTGCTTGAACGCCAGGATCCACATGCCAGACTCTTCGAGTTTTATAGTCACTCACTCAACAAACTTGCTGAGATAGAGGAGATTGAGCCGGTACTGCGCCAGTATGAGAAGCGGCTGCTCTCTGAGCTGGGTTATGGTCTGATCCTTGATCAGGAGGCGGTGACAGGAGAGCCTGTCGACCCTGAAAAACAGTACCGTTATGATCTGGAGCATGGCCCGGTGCCGACAGGTTCTGATGTAAAGTCCTCCATATCCGGGAGCACACTGCTGGCGCTGGAACATGAACAGCCGCTGAGCAGAGAGGGGCGCAGAGAGGCCAGGGCGCTGATGCGCAGAGTGCTGGCCCACTACCTGGGTGGCAAGCCAATCAAGAGCCGTGAGCTGTTTCAGATGCAATAAAGCGATCTACCGCAGGAATATGCAATGACAATGAATAGAGAGATTTTCCTTGGCGTGAACATCGACCATGTGGCCACGCTGCGTCAGGCGCGCGGCACCCTCTACCCGGAGCCGCTGCATGCCGCTCTGGTTGCCGAGCAGGCGGGTGCGGATGTGATTACCGTACATCTGCGTGAAGACCGGCGGCATATTCAGGAGAGGGATATTGAGTTGCTCTCCGAGGTACTACAGACACGGATGAATCTTGAGATGGCGGCGACCCAGGAGATGCTCGCCATCGCCAGCCGTATCCAGCCGGCTGACTGCTGCCTGGTTCCAGAGAGCCGGCAGGAGCTGACCACGGAAGGTGGGCTGGATGTTGCGGGCAACCTGCCCTATCTGAAAGAGTATTGCGCGCAACTTAAGGCGGCGGGCATTCGGGTCTCGTTGTTTATTGATGCAGACCCGGCACAGCTGGAGGCCGCCGTGGCCGTGGGTGCCCCGGTTGTCGAGATCCATACCGGCCACTACGCAGATGCGCAGGACAATGCAGAGGCGCTGTCCGAGCTGGAGAAGGTGCGCAGCGCCGTCCTCTACG
>JALSJZ010000150.1 GCA_026989135.1 Sedimenticola sp.
GCGCAATAGAATCAAGCAGATTTCACCTGAAGAACAGGAGCAGCTGCTGCTGAGCTATATAAAAGATTTCCTGGTGTTTCGGCGGGATCTCAAAAATGCCTTCTTGACATACCAGGCGATGGATCAGCTCTCTCTCTTGAGCAGAGAGGAAGATATTGAGCTATCCAGTGCCAACAGCACGCTCTACCGCTTTGTCTCAACGCATGAAAATGTGCCGGTAAAACAGCAGATATGCAGACATGTCATCCTCAAGGTGGATATACGCGGTTCGACCGCTATAACCTCCGGCCTGGTGGCAAAAAAACTCAATCCGGCCACCTACTTCAGCCTAAACCTCTTCAAACCCATCAGTGAGTTGTTGGAGAGCTATGGTGCAACCAAGGTGTTTGTGGAAGGGGATGCGATCATATTGAGTATCCTGGAAAATGAGGGTGCAGCCAGGCCGAGTGTGGCCTGGGCCTGCGGGTTGGCGCAGAAGATACTGGAGGTGGTCGATGTCCAGAACACCAGGAACAGACAGTATGGCCTGCCAGCACTGGAGCTGGGGTTGGGCATCGCTTTCAGTGCAGAGCCGCCGGCCTTTCTCTATGACGATGAGAAACAGATCATGATCTCATCGGCGATTAATCGTGCCGATCAGCTCTCATCCTGCTCGGCTGTGCTGCGGCGGGGTCTTTCGCGGCAGCGGGGTGTCGAGGTGATGACTTCAGCCGACCCCGGCCTGTTTGAAAAGGAGCACCCGGATCGCCTGTTGCGCTTTAATGTGGATGGTATCGAGCTGGATAAAGCGGCATTTGACAGGTTAAAGGCCGAATTGACCCTGAAGTGCCTGACGCCGGATGCCTCATTGGGGTGTGATGCGCTCACCCTGTATGTTGGCCGCTACTCGGATAACAGAGGGGTCAAGCACTGGCTGATTATCCGGAAGGCCGCCGTCCATTTTTGGGCCGATAGCCGTATCGGCCCGGATGAGCAGAAGGGGCGCTGTTTTTATGAGGTGCTCACCAGCCATGAGGTGCTGGCCTGGGTCAAGAGCAAAATGGATCGGAGGCACCGCAGGCGGATTATGGATCCTGATGTTGTGCTGTCTGGATCGACGCTCCCGCTTTCGAACTTTCGCTGACCCCCTTCACCTCTGGCATTCGATAGGCCAGCCTTGTGGGGCTCTCCCCAAGCTGCTGCTCGTAGATCACGGTATAGCTCAGTACCCGTCGCAGATAGCTGCGCGTCTCTTTGAATGGCACCGTCTCAACCCACAGGTCGGCCGCCATATTGTGCTCTGGCAGCCACCCTTTTACGCGATGTGGCCCGGCATTATAGGCCGCAGTGGCGAGTACCGGATGCTGGTCGAGTCGATCAAATACCTGGCGCAGATAGGCGCTTCCCAGCTGGATGTTGAGCCCGGGGTTGAGCAGCAGTGCGCTGAGAGAGCGCAGTGAGCGCCCATGCAGCCGCTTGGCAACCTCGCGGGCGGTGCGCGGCATCAACTGCATCAGCCCCAGGGCACCGGCGCTGGAGCGGGCGTCCTGGATAAAGGCGCTCTCCTGGCGTACCACGGCAAAGAGCCAGGCGGTATCGAGCCGGTTGGAGTCGGCCTCCTTTTCGATGTGAGTCTTGTATTTCAGCGGGAAGCGCAGGTCAAGATCATCCCAATAACCAGTGCGTGCCAGTGAGAATATGGCCCGGTCGTGCCATCCCCAGCGCTCGGCCAGCTTTGCAGCGGCCTGTAGCTCATCGTGCGGCATATCCTTTGTGACCCACTCCCACTCCCGGCGAGCCTCAGTCAGCCGCCCCAGAGTGTGCAGCTCTCTGGCTCTTGCAATGGCTGCCTGCGCCATGACCTGCTGTTGCAGTGATGCGTCCACCTGAAGCGGGATATTGGCAAGGTGGTAGTCGAGACCCAGCCGGTCAGCGGCCAGAAAGCCATAGTAGCTGCGCTCACGGGCAACCGTGCGGAAGAGCGGCTCGGCTTCGGCGGGTCTGCCCAGCTCCTCTAAGGTGCGCGCCTGCCAGTAGAGCCATCCCTCAGAGCTGCGTTGCGGCTCAGGCAGAGCCTTCAGCCACAGCAGTGCCATAGGCCAGTCGCGTGCATCCAGTGCAGCGCGTATGCGTCGCTCTCTGAATGCATCATCATCCGCGGCCGGTTCTATCTGTGCCAGAAAAGAGAGCCTCTCCGGGTGCTCGTCGCGAATCAGTGCAAAGGCCAGTCTGCGTTCAATATCCGGCCTCTGTTCAGCTGTGAAGCTGTAGCGGTTCTGGAGCAACCTCCAGGCATGGAGCGCGGCGGTGGCATCCTTACGGGCAAGGCGTTTGACCCCATGCAGCAGAATGGCGTTGCGGTAGGGATGATCTTTGGCAAAGGCCTTGCTGCTGAGAATCACCTGGGGTTTACGATGAACCTTCAGCCAGCGATCGACCCACTTCTGCTCATCCACAGGCAAAAATTTTCGAAGATATTTGGCCAGGCTGGTCTGGTGCGCCTCTATCGCCAGCTGAATGCGCTGCCAGGTCAGGCTTTCGGTCTGCATGCTGGCATCCTGCCAGGCTTTGAATATGGGGTTGCAGGCCTTTGGCTGTGATTTTTTATAGCGCCAGAGCGCAGCCACTTGATCCAGCGCCTCCTGCTTTTTACCGCTCTTGTAGAGCGCATGCAGGTAGTGGCACTGGCGTGTCACATTTCTGGAAGGGGTATAGAATGCCAGGTAGCTCTGCCAGTGGCCGCGTTTGGCCAGATGATTCAGCCAGGCATTACGCAGTCGTGTGGCTAACGGGGTATCGGCATAGCGGGTTAAAAATTGCTGAATACGCTCTTTTTTCTGCTGGTGCAGTTTGCGGCGCAGCTCCTGATACTCCAGATAGGGGTAGAGCGGATACTGCCTGAGTGATGCCTTGAGCTTTCGGTAGTGGCTCAGCTTGCCCTGTTTCAATGCCTTTTCGGCCGCTATAAAATCAGCGCGCTGGGTGGTGAGCGATGCTGTGCCATGCACATCTGAGAGCGTCAATAGCAGCAGTGCGATGATCCAGATGGGCTGCCGATAGTAGTGGATCATTGCCGGGATTTTTTTAAGGTTATAATGAAAAGTATGAATGAACAGACTGATTCTAAACCAGCTGGGTTGAATCAACCATCCCCGGTTAGCGGGCTGGAGGATTTCCCCCCGTTCCGAAGCATGCAGATCAGGGTGCTGGAGCTGGATGATGAGTGGAGCCGGATCCGCATTCTGCTGCCGCTCAATAAACAGACCTGTAACCCCGGTGGCAGTATGTTTGGCGGCTGCATGGCCTCACTGGCTGACCCTGTTGCGGCTCTGGCCTGTGGCTGGCGTTTTCAGCAATACTCGGTATGGACACGCAGCCTGAAGCTGGATTTTCAGCGTGAAGGGCGCACTGATCTTGAGTTAAGATTTGAGTTTGATCCCCTGCAACATGCGGTGATAGCGGAAGAGTTGGCGCAGCGTGGCCGTGCTACCCCACTGTTTGAGTACGCCTATTATCTGACAGATGGCACGCTCTGCGCCCGGGTACAGAGCCGTGTCGCCATTCGTGCAAAAGGCTACGTTGCTGGCAGTAGTGGTGCCCTGTAATGAGATGGCGTCGCGTCGGTTTTTTTGATATAAGTCAAATAGCCGCGCAGTTTTTAACAAGACTGCAACAAGAGAACTGATGAGATATAAGGGTGCAAGATGAGTCAAACTGAACTGGTATGGGATGATGAGGCACTAAAGCTGCTGGAAAAGGTGCCTTTTTTTGTGCGCAAGTCGGCCAGGAAAAAGATTGAACAGACAGCGGTTGAAGCCGGTGAAAAGCGGGTTACCGTTGAGCTGATGGAGCAGATAAGGCGCGAAAGGTCTGCCGGCTGACAGCGCCCCCATCCGGGCTGGCAGGATGGGGCGGCTGTGTTATTTACTGTTGCGGCGCTCTTGAGCTGCTGCGGCTAACTGGCGCAACAGCGGCTCGGTGTCCTCCCAGCTGATACAGGCGTCGGTCAGGCTTTGACCATAGGTCAGCTCCTTGTCCTGCTTCCAGCTTTGCTTGCCCTCCACCAGAAAGCTCTCGATCATTACGCCCAGGATGCGCTCGTCACCGCGTGCCACCTGCCCGGCCACATCGCGACCCACATCAAGCTGCTTGGCGTGCTTTTTGCGGCTATTGGCGTGGCTGAGGTCGATCATGATGTGCGGTGCCAACCCGGCAGCCTCCAGACCTTCAGCGGCGATGTTGACGCTCTCGGTGTCGTAGTTGGGGCGCTTGCCGCCGCGCAGGATCAGGTGGCCATCCTTATTGCCGGTGGTGGAGAAGATGGCGGAGTGTCCCGCCTTGGTCAGTGACATAAAGTGGTGTGGCTGGGCGGCGGCGCGGATGGCATCAATCGCCACCTGTAGCCCCCCATCGGTGCCATTCTTGAAACCAACGGCGCAAGAGAGGCCAGAGGCCAGCTCACGGTGCACCTGGCTCTCGGTGGTGCGCGCGCCGATAGCCCCCCAGCTGATCAGGTCAGAGATATACTGCGGGCTGATGGGGTCAAGATACTCGGTACCGGCGGGCACACCCAGATCGTTTACATAACTCAGCAGCTCACGCGCCTGTAACAGCCCTTTGTTGATATGAAAGCTGCCATCCAGATCCGGGTCGTTGATCAAACCCTTCCAGCCCACTGTGGTGCGGGGCTTCTCAAAATAGACGCGCATTACAATCAGCAGGTCATCTTTCAGCTCTTCGCACAGCCCCTGTAGCCGACCGGCGTACTCCTTTGCTGCCTTCAGGTCATGTACTGAACAGGGGCCGGTTACAACCAATAGCCGGTCATCCTTGCTGTTGAGCATGTTGTGGATGCTCTGGCGGGCGTGATAGACCGTCTCAGCAGCCTTCTCCGAGATCGGGAAGGCTGCGTGAACCTCTGCGGGGGAGGAGACCTCAGTGGTGTTATCAATGCGCAGGTCGTCTGTTTGGTAGCTCATGCTTGTCATCGCTCTTAAATTTATGATGGCCGCATTATACCGCAGCCAGGGTTTCAGTCACGATATTGGTACCCGTCTGTTTTCCAGATTCGCGGGGGTGATTGCTGTTATTCCATGCTGCTGATGTAGGCGGCCAAGGCGTTGATCTCTGCCTCTGACAAGATGCTGGCAATCTCTCTCATGATGCTCGTTCGTCGTCGGCTGTTGGGTTTGGCAAACTCATGCAGGGTCATGCGGATATATTCAGGCAGCTGGCCTGCAAGCCGTGGGTAGGTGTATAGCCCCTGCCCCCGTTCCCCATGGCATTGGGCACAACGGATGTGAAAGAGTCCCTCTCCCTTGGCGGCTTGATCACTCTTTTCCGTGCTGGCGGGGTGCGGCAGCATACTGGAAAAATAGATGCTGACCGCTATCTTGTCCGCATCGCTGATAGGCCTGACAATGCTCTGCATCTGAAAATCCTGGCGTCGGCCGTCATGGAAATGCTGGAGCTGTTGCAGTAGATAGCCGGGGTTTTGACCTGCCAGATTGGGGCAGCGGCCATTGCGGGAGTGTCCATCGACCCCATGGCAGCGCTGGCAAAGCCGGGTGCGGAACTTCATGGCCTGATTCAGTTGCTGGCGCAGAGCCTTATCCGAGGCGATAAGTGCCAGCTGCTCGGTAAGTTTTTTCTGTAGTGCCTGGTCAGGTGAGATCTTTGGTCGCTGTTCAGTGGGGGTGGTGACACATGCCATAATCCCAAATAAGCAACAGACCCATACTGCGAGTGCTTTTCCAGATCTAACCATACCCGGTTTCTGTTTTTGTAGAGATGCTGAAGATGCGCCTATCCTTACCTATTTCCAGTGCCTGTGCAATCGACATCCTGAATGACATCGCCTATATTGCGAGCAGTCGCAGAGCTATTCAAAGGGGGCTGGAGAGGGCAAGGCCAGGCAAATGCGCATGCTGCTCCAGCCGGTTTCATTCTTATGAATCTTATAGGTGTTTTAAATGATCGATATAGCAAACAGTAAATATCTTGATGACTGCTATACAGCGCTTGAACAGAAACAGGCCGCGCTGGTGGATGAGTATCAGATTGATTCATACGGCGGCTTTGATTTTGATATGAACAAAGGCACCATTGAATTTAAGCAGGGTGCCGTTACCCGGGTGAAGGCCAATTTTGTCCCGGTGGGTTCATTCAACGAAGATCAACAGACTTGGATGTGGGCATGGGCCAATGGAGGGGTAACGGGTGAAATAAATGAAAAAGCAGAAACCATAAAGGTGTTGGAAGATAAAACCGGTAACGAGGTATTTGGCTCTGAAACCTTTCCAGCGGATGAAGGCTTGGCGTGGGAGATTGCTGCAATGGCCTGCGATCACTACAGAGGGCAGGGCGTATTTGCAGCGCCAATTGAGGGGCTGCTGATTTTTATGGTGCTTAATGATGTTACTGCCGTCTGAAACGATCAGCTTGCGTTAGCTGTTTTTTGTTGATTTTTATATTGCGTAATCTCTTTTTAGGCTTTGGCAATGAAATATAAGCTGACAAGCAGATGGTTTAGTGCTAGTTACACGGTGTGGGAGCAACATTTTTTCAAACAAGCCGGGAGATAGTGCCATGTCCATTGTAAAAGAAGATATTGACAACCTTAAGAACGATATCCAGAACCTTCATGAAGATCTTAAAGAGGCAATGGATCATCTGGAGTACCATTTAGGTGTAAAAAGGATGGATGAGAACGATCTTAAGAAAATGTCCAAGCATCTGGCCGATGTTGACCAGCACATGGCAAAACTGCTGGCTGATGCGGATGCCCTGGGAGAGAAACACGGTTGATGCAGAGATAAACCCTGCATGCCGGGCAGCCAGTTTAGAGGCATCTATCGGTCATAGATTCATTGCACAGCATCTGAGTCCTGCCTCCTCTTGCTATAAAGCAAGAGGAGGCAGGGTCTCCAGTCTCCTGGCTATGCTGTATAACCACGCTCCCCGTGCTGATTAAGATCCAGACCCTCGATCTCATCCTCTTCCGAGACACGCAGTCCCAACAGGTGATCTACGAGCTTCAGAATCACGAAGGTAATAACCGCAGTATAGGCAACACCGGCGATCACCCCGACCACCTGAACACCAAACTGCTCTGCCATGCTCTCAATGCCATCGGCAAAACCATAGCCGCTAAATACGCCCAGTGCAGTAGCGGAGAATACGCCGACCATCAGTGTCCCCAATATGCCGCCCACACCGTGTACCGGGAATACATCCAGCGAGTCATCAATTTTGAGCACCTGCTTGATATAGTTGGTTGCAAAATAACAGACAGAGCCGGCCATTATGCCAATAATCAGCGCCCCGCCCGGCCCGACAAAACCTGATGCGGGAGTGATGGTGCCCAGGCCTGCAATAACGCCAGTCAGGGTGCCCAGGGCGCTGGGCTTGCCATAGCGTTTCCACTCAATGGCTCCCCAGGTTATGGCGCCAGCGGCTGCGGAGATGTGGGTCACCAGCATGGCCATTGCGGCATCCCCATTAGCGGCCAGTGCGCTGCCACCATTAAAGCCATACCAGCCGACCCAGAGCATGCCTGCGCCCGTAGCGGTCATCGCCAGGCTATGGGGCGGCATGGCTGTTGTTGGAAAGCCCTTGCGAGGCCCAATCACAACAGCGGCCACCAAGGCGCCTACGCCTGCGGTGATATGTACCACGATGCCACCGGCAAAATCATAAAGTCCCATAGAACCCAGCCAGCCGCCGCCCCAAACCCAGTGGGTCACGGGGGCATAAACCAGTATCAGCCAGATGGCACTGAACAGGAGCATGGCAGAGAACTTCATGCGCTCCGCAAAACCACCCACCATCAGAACCGGGGTGATGATGGCGAAGGTCATCTGAAACAGCATGAAAAGTGATTCAGGAATATCGCCAGAGAGGGTCTCTCTGCCAACACCTGCCAGCATGACCTTACTGAAATCTCCAATCAAGGCGTTGCCCTCGCCAAAGGCCAGGCTATAGCCCAATATGAACCAGACAATAGAGGCCATACCTGCAATAGCAAAGCACTGCATGATCACCGAGAGCACATTCTTGGAGCGCACCAGGCCGCCATAGAAAAGAGCCAGCCCCGGCAGGGTCATAAAGAGCACCAGTGCTGTTGAGGTCAGAATCCAGGCGGTATTGGCGCCATTCAGGGTGGCCTCTTCCGCTAACGCCATGCCGGGTAAACAGAGTAGCAGTAGAGCCAATAATGCAGGTTTACTTGTCATCAGCGGCATAAAAATATACTCCTTAATGTTATCAGCCCAGTATCTGCATCTGAGCTATTTTTAGAGAGAAGAATCGAAGCGAATATTGTGACATACCACATTAATTGTGCCTATTTTAAATTCGGATAGGCATTAAAAAATTATGGACATTGATTCCTGGTTGTATTGCCGCAGCTACAGGTTGGCACTATGATGGGCGCTGTGACACACTGTGGTTCGTGTGAAAATTCACTATATAGCAAACTGAAATACTTTTATATCAAGAGGTTATGATGCGAGTTGAGATGAATGGTGTCGCTATTGTTACTGTCGCAATTATGCTGATTGGGTTGCTGGCTATTGGCCTGATTATGTACTACATTCGTAAAGGTAGAGAGGAGCGAGCCAAAGCCAACGCTGAGGCGAATGCCTCGGATGAGAAGCGTGCAGCAACAGATGCAGAGGAGTGAATTGGGAAGCATATTCCTTCATCCTGGTTTAAGCGTTTGGGGCACAGTCTGTTGCTTTAGAGATTTGAGGTACTGATATGGGACTGTTTATTGGAAATCTTCAGCCTGGTATAACCACCAGCGACCTTCTTGATTTCATGGAGGATCACGAGGGCATAACCGATATTGAGATTGTGAAAAGGCGCTCTGAGCAGGGTGAAGTGCGTTTTGGCCATATTCTGTTTCGGTCGGGGGAGTGTGTCGCAAAGGCGATCAAGCTTCAGCAGAAGAGAGACCTGCATGGTTCCATGGTGTCGCTGCGCGAATTCGTCAGCCGAGCCGATAATGAGAGGCGCTCAGATGGCCGACCTGTCGAGTCTGATCGCAGGCAGGCTGATCGCCGTCATCAATAAGGGGCGATCAGCTTCCAGCAAGCACTAATTCAACAACGGCCTTGCTGCCAAAATAGGCCAGCATCAAGGCGATAAAACCCGCCAGTGTCCATCTGATAGCGGTGCGCCCGCGCCAGCCAAATTGAAACCTTCCCCATAACAGCGTGCTGAAAACCAGCCAGGAGGCGATGGAGAGCACGGTCTTGTGTGCCAGGTGCTGGGTAAACATGTTTTCAAGAAAGATGAAGCCGCTCAGCAGCCCTATGCTGAGCAGTACAAAGCCGATAATGATCATCTCAAACAGCAGGGCTTCCATGGTTTGCAGGGGGGGGAGTGCGCGAATGAACCCCCCAGGATGCCGGTTGTGGAGGTGCTGATCCTGAATCGCAAGCAGCCCGGCCTGTACCGCTGCCATGGTGAACAGGCTGTATGCCATGAGTGAGACGATGGCGTGGATGCGCAGCCCCCAGGGTGAGGCCGGATCAAAGATGTAGGTGGTGG
>JALSJZ010000151.1 GCA_026989135.1 Sedimenticola sp.
TGGTAGTGAACAGTTTGTGGCTTCACTGGAAAAGTTGGCAAAAAGAACACTTCGGTTTCGCCCGCAAGGCAGACCTGTTAATGATAAAGGGTAGCGTCCCCTTTAGTTCCATAAAGGGTAGCGTCCCCTTTAGTTCCCTGCTAGAAAACTGCTACAAAGGAATGTAGAGAAAGGCCTGCCCTGTGGTAGTGAACAGTTTGTGGCTTCACTGGAAAAGTTGGCAAAAAGAACACTTCGGTTTCGCCCGCAAGGCAGACCTGTTAATGATAAAGGGTAGCGTCCCCTTTAGTATGATAAAGGGTAGCGTCCCCTTTAGTTCCCCTTTAGTCCCAGGTCGGGTGTAAAAGCCGCAGCATTGCATTGCCGAGAGCGGGCTGGTGGACGGCCTGCATATCGACATGGTATTCCGTTTTGAGATGGATGACCGATCCGGCACGAACCGAGCGTGGCCCGCTCTCCCAAAACTTGTGCAGGCGCAGAGATTTGAATTGCGCCACAATAAAACGGCTGACCATGGCCTGCTCTTCGATCTCCTTCTGGTTCCAGACGGCCTCCGATAGTGGCGCATCCATGGGGTAGGCTCGGGTGCCTGCCAGTGAGATCGTACGGAATTGTCCCTCCCGATCTATCCCTGCCAGCAACTCGGGGCTGGCACCCATCCAGCTGCCCAGGCCGGGCAGGGCAATAAGGCTGACAAGAGCATCCGGCTGCTGGTTATCCAAATGCTGCAACAGACCCAACAGATCTGACTTTCCGGCCAGTGGCACCTGGAGCGTGCGGGCAATGATGACCTTCTCCAGCTCATTGTGGGCAATCCGTTTCAGCGCTTCATTTACCACATTGAGGAAATGGGCCTTGTCAGTGCCGGGTTTTACGTCTGGTTGTTTTCCCGGATATGTTTTCAGATTGGTTTGGGGTTGATTTGTGCATCTCCCCAGCGCATCCCAAAAGGCTGCCGGCGCTTCGTTGGCAGATATAATATTTGAGCCATCCTGCTGAAAGGTGATATGAAACTGTGGTCGTAACAATAGGGTCTGTCTGCTGCCTGGATCGATGAAGGGACTCACCACAAAGCCCGCTGTGCCATCCTGAATATCAAGCGGCTCCGCCTCGCAAGGGGTGGAAAAATCGATCAACAGATGGAAGTTACTGGAGTGGGGCAGACGCCAGATAGCGATGGCAGCTTCCAGCTCAATGGCCGCTGCCCAGAGTGTCCGTATTGACAGGTGGGCACTGCGTCCATCAGCAAAAAATGCGCCTGGCTTCACAGCGTGGTCTGCTTCTGTTTCAGATTCGCCAGCGTCACTCTTGAGAGGCAGACCAACTCTTCTGCCTCATTGGTAATGCGAACCTCCCAGACCTGTGTCATATTACCAATATGGGCGGGGGTCGCCTCGCCAAAAACCCAGCCCTCATGCACAGATTTTATGTGGTTGGCATTGATCTCGACCCCAACTGCCATTTCGTCGGGAAAACCGACATTGGCCATGCCGCCAATACTGGCCAGGGTCTCGGCAAATGCTGTCGAAGCGCCACCGTGGAGCACGCCAGAAGGTTGCGTCGTGCGCCTGTCTACCGGCATTTTTCCGTTGACCCGGCTCTTTTCCAGGGTCGTTATCTCAATACCAAGATGTTTGATCAGGGTATCTTCAAGCTGCTTTTCGAGTGTTTGAAGTGTGCTGACCATTCCATATCTACCTGCTTAGAACCATTAAATAGGCCGCACCAAAGAGGAGGAAAAAGCGCCCCGTCAGCGGCGTTAGCCGACTTCGATCACTTGCCTCCAGAAGGCGTTTAATAGGCACCAGCAGCGGCAAGGGCAGCAGCAGCCACAACAGCTGAACCTGGCTGGAGTCAGAGAGCAATACAGCCAGCAGGTAGGCCGTTGCGATCAACAACCAGTAGAGCTGCACGCTGTTTCGATAGCCGATGCGTACCGTGAGCGTCCGCGTTCCAAGCTGGGTATCTTCATCAAGGTCGCGCAGTTCATTGCTCAACAGCAGCAGTGAAATCAGCAGGCTGACCGGCAGGGAGAGCAGCAGAGCAGAGCTGGAAAATTGGCCGCTCATGGCCAGATATGCGCCCTGCACCATGACCACCCCCATAACCAGAAACACCTGCACCACCCCCAGCCCACGATGCTTGAAATTCAGCGGCCCCATGTTGTAACTGAGCGCGGCGAGGGTGGAGAGGAAGACGATCACAAACAGCGGCCAGCCACGCAGTGAAACCAGATAAAGCGCAACCAATGCGGCCACTGTGAGGCAGAGTATACCGGCGTTTCTGTTGCGGCGGATCATTGCTGCGGCGGCTGATTCAGAGGCATCTTTTGTTAGTGCAGGCAGATCTTCGATATCATTGATCAGGTTAATGCCGGCTTGCGCAAGAACCCCTCCCAGCATTACCCACAGGGCAATCGAGGCAGTGGTAAATCCGTCATGCCACGCAAGCAGAATACCCAGCCCACAGGAGATCAGAGCCACGGAGAGAGAGAAGGGTCTGAGTGCTTTGATCCAATGATATTGCTTCAATGTATTATCAGGCACGCTTCATTTATCCTGGATCAATCATCACAGCAGCCGCCACGACACCAGATGCAGTGGCAGTCGATATGGTCACAAGAGACATCTTTGCGCATGCTCGCATGGCGGCGTCTGGCCCATGGTGCCAGCAGGCGCTTGGGCAGAGAGGGTTGATACTGCCGTCGCAGTGACTCACGCAGGTCTGTTTTGTTGCTGAGACTTCGCAGGCACCAGCTGTAACCACGGTTTCCCATCAGACTGTAGAGCACCCGGTTGACAACGGAGGTATCCATCTGTGGTTTCAATTCGCGTTGCCAAAGGGTGTCGTAGTCTTCACCATTCAACAGGCTTTGCGCGGCCAGCACGCCGGATGAGATGGCCAGGCGCATGCCGAATCCCCACAATGTGTCCTGAAAGCCGGCCTGCTCCCCCACCAGTGGATGGAGGCCACTGTAAGCACTCTGAGGAATGTGGAAATTGCCGCTGCCGCCATGAGGTTTGGGATTTTTCATCTCAAGGCTAACCAGTCTCTGGAATGCCTCCAGCGTTCGCTGCACATAAAGCTTCTCCTGTTTGAAACCGGAAAACATACAGCTCTTGACGGTGCCTCTGCCGTTGATCACCAACAGATAGGCATAGCCCTGTGGCGCCAGTTCATTGTCACAGATCGCCCAGAAACCGTCTGCCATATCCGTCTCAAAATGATAGCCCACTGCAATGGCATCGGCCGCTCGTGGGCCAACAGCAAGGATGCCTTCTCCCTCCATCTGATCCAGTCGGCTGTTGAAACGCACCTCTACGCCAAGCGATTGGGCTTGTTTGAGCAGAGCGCTATCCAGCGTGCCGGGGCCTGGGCCGCGCTCTACCAGATAAAAGAGTACCCCATCGCTTTTGATCTCATGGCGCTTGCCGCTGGCATCAAAAAAGGTGCCATTATGGGAGGGCACGGCATCAAAGTCTGTGGTAAATCCCTGCCCCTCCAGCACGCTCAAAACATCCTCTTTGGTCGTCCAGTTTTCCAGACCCTGAAAATCACCGCCAAAGCGGTGACCGACCTCCTGGTGTGCTTCGTGTACCACCACCTGGCGTCCTGCATGTGCCAGGGTGATTGCTGCGGCCAAGCCCGCAGGGCCGGCACCTGCGATCTTGACAGGTGCTTTGGGGCAGGCATTTTTTTTATCATTAGACATACACTGTAACCTGTTAATCAGTTAGCTATTTTTTGTGACAGATGGTGCAGAAAGAGTTCATCTTCGTATTGTCGTAGTAGAGAAGGTTGGGTGTGTCGCCCGCATGTGGGTTGTGACACCCTGCGCAGGTAAACTCCCGCCCCGGCCTAAGGGGATCAGGTACCCCTCCGGTGGGGTGCCCCGCGCTGGAGAAACCACGGATCAGATGTGCCCCGCTGGCTTTATCTTCGTGGCAGGATATGCAGTGGCTCGTCGTTTTGATATGGGCCCTGAAGGGCTGATCCGTTGCATGGGGATCGTGGCATATCGTACAGCTGATCAGAGAGGGGCCATGCCGGTATTTCTTGGCTGCCCAGATCTGCATTCGCTCTTCATGACACTGTATGCATAGTTTGCTGTCAGGTTTTATGACCGCATATTTTCCTTGCTCTGAATCTTCATCATGACAGCTAAGGCAGGCCCATACTGCGGCAGGCCCATGCACAAACCTGAAGTTGATTATCTGTCTGTGGCATGTTTTACAGGTTGAATCCTTGGAGTTTTGCGGTGTGCCGCCCATATTGTGGCAGGGCATGCAGGCGGCCTCTTTGGCCGGGGTATGAAAGATATTTTTTTTGTGCGCGGATGGTGCTTTTTTATGTTGGCTTGAATCACTGCTCGGGCTTGTGACCGATATGAAAGGCGTTGTATTTGCATTAACAGCCGAAACCAGCAGTAGTGCTGCTGTTGCACTCTGCAAGCGGAGCCCCTTATTGACAGCCTTAACCAAGGGGTTCCACAGTTGATAGATAGGCTGCTTCATAGTTTAAGCATCCGTTCGAGTGCTTTTCTGTAGCTTTCTGCTGCTGCGGCATAATTTTTATGCGCCTCAAACAGTTTGGCCTGATAGATGTAGATATTGGAATCAGCCTGGTTTATCTCTTTTGCTTTCTCAAACATCTTTCGTGATTGTTTAATATCTGACTGTTTGCCATAGCTGTATCCAAGATAGTAATAACAGGGGGTATAGGCTGCGTCACTTTTCATTCCCCTGGCAATCAGGCCCTCTCCTTTGGCATGCTCTCCAGTGTCGATCAACAGCATGCCCAGTTCACAAAGGGCAACGGCATTTTCAGGTGCTATTGAGAGGGCCTCTCTAAAATGGCTCTTTGCCTTGTCAATCTGCGCACTCTTTAGATAGAGCCTGCCAAGTGCCAGGTGTGGAGCAGCAAACTTTGGGTCGGCTGCTGCTGATTTCAGAAACCATCTCTCTGCTAAAGCCGTCCTGGATCTTGATCTTAAAAGCACATTGTTTCCCGTATTGAACAGCATCATTGCTCGTTTGTTGGGTTGGTGGCCGGACTTCTGCCTGAGATTCAGGGGTGGCTTTCTGCCCTCCAGTGTTGCTGTGACAAAGTCTGCCATCTCTTCCGCACCAGCAATGGGGAAGCCGGAAAGCTCATACCTGATGTTTCTCCTTTTATCCAGAATAACGATTGTGGGAACCGCAATGACGCCATAATCACTGAATGCATTCAGCCCGTAATCTATGATATTCGGGAAGCCGAGCTTTAGTCTGTCCGCCATGGATGTTACGACCGCCCGCAGATCCTCGCTTCCACCCTCCGCATTGATACCGACAACAGAGAGTCCCCGGCCATCGTATTTCTCAAACAGCACTTGCGCTCTTTTCAGAGCTATTTCAGATTTTGCGCTCCATGAGGCCCAGAAGATCAATAGTGTGAGCTTCTCACCCAGCAGATCATCCAGAGCCTGTTCATCGCCGCCAACGCCCTTTAGCGTAAAATCAGGAGCGGCAGATCCAACCTGTAGATGCTTAAGCGTGGCAGCAGATGGTGGTGGCAGAAACAGCAGGCCGGATAGCAAAAAAACAGTTAGGAGATATGGCTTATTCATGCTGCGCGCATCAACATTGCCTTAGAGGTACTTGCAAAACTCCTGAGACAGCCCCTGGCGGCGTTAAAAACCGGCTCAAAATGCTCATTTGCTGCATGTAAACTCCGCTTTTTCGCAAATTTTTGCCTCGCCTAAAGCGCCTACTTTTGGTGCCAGGAGCAGTCTCAGGAGTTTTGCAAGCACCTCCTTATTAACATGCTTTTTCAGGATTAGCAGGAGTGCCCTGTCTGGTTTTCTGGTGATTTCCGTAACCTTCATGTTAATCCTGAAAAATCCTGTTAATCATGTCTATTCTTTACGGTTGTCACCGTCGGCTCCGTTTGAACTTTTTTATGCCTGCTTTATATTCGGCAATGGCCTGCATGGGGTTGCCGAGTTTTTCGTAGATACGCCCTAGCTCATAGTGTGCTCTTGCAGGGTTTGGGTTTGACTTCAGAGCCTCTTTCAATGCCTTTTCAGCACCTTTGAGGTCGCCGTTTTTGGCCAGGGAAATCCCCTTTTCCACATCCTGGGCATGCAAGGGTATAACTGTAAATATCAACAGTAATACTATTGCTTTAACCCTTTTTATGATCATCGGTTTGGCGCAGCTTTTGTCCGGTCATAACTAAAGGATTGATGGCAGCCAGGGCTGCACTTGCCGCCATTTGGGGTCAATGTAATATTGATGGGCAGACTCCAGGAGCCATAAGGCACCGCATCACGAATATGGCCGGGGTTGTTGCTGGCATGGGCGTCATGACAGGCGCGGCAGGTGCGACCCTTGCTTCTGTTGACGTGCAGGAAATGCAGGTTCTGGTCGCCATTTCTAAATCTCGTCAAGGTCGTTGTGCTGGCGGTTTCAGCAATGGTGTTCTGATGACACATAAAGCAGAGTTTGTAGTTGTCTGGATTGTAGGGGGCATAAAAACGGCGGGGGAAATACTCCTTGAGCATCCTGAAGTTGGTAGAGCCATGCGGGTCATGGCATGCGGAGCAGTCGTTATCCCGGATTGGGCCGTGGTGATTTGAGTTGGCGGCGAGAACCGCTTTTATGTCGGCAATCTTGCCGGTGCTGGTTTTATATTCCCGATCATGGCAGCGTATGCACAGAGCCAGCGGCTGGGCAGTGAGCTGCATGCTGTAGTCTGATGTGTGCGGGTCGTGGCAGCCGAGGCACCCTTTTTCTGCTGCCAGCCCTTTGTGTTTTACAGTTGCAGTGGCGATCTGCTCCTGCATATCCTCATGGCAGGAGAAGCAGAGTGCCTGACGCCCATCTTTGGCAAGCCCATATCTATAGTCACTGCTGTGCGGGTCATGGCACTTCACACACCCCTCTGCTGCCGGGTCATGGGTATATGGTTTCTGCGCAAGTTCTGCCTGTTGATCCGTATGGCATGAAAAGCAGACCTCATTGCCTTCTGACATGAGCAGAAAGGGGGCATCCGAGGCGTGTGGATCATGGCAGATACCGCACTCCCCCAAGGAGGCGGGGCCGTGTGGAAATTTTCGCTGGAAGGGAGCTGCGTCATGGCAACTGAAACAGAGTCTGGAGCCCTCTTTTACAAGCAGAAATTTGAAAGGTGATTGATGGGGATCATGACAGTCGGTACATTTACCTTTTTTCACCGGAGAGTGGAGAGACTTTCCCGCATAGGGTTCATCATGACACTGATAACAGATGCTGCCGATATCTTTAATCGGTTTGAATTTATGTTTTCCTGTATGTTCATGGCAGAACTTGCATCTGCCTGCTGCAACCGGGTCATGAATATAGCTGGCCTTGCCCATCTTGTTGTGGCAATTGGCCGTTACACAGGAATCACCTTTTTTTGTAGCCGCAAACAGGCTGTTGGCATCAGGATAGAGAGAGAGCAGGAAGATTACCAATAGAGCCAACGGGTAAACTGTTTTTTTATTCATGATCCGGTTAAGCCCGCCCAAGAATCATTAGCTGCCAAAATCGTCATAGAATATGTTCCCATCATCTACGCCAAGGTCTTTAAGCATTTTTGTTACACAGCTGAGCATGATGGGTGGGCCGCAAATGTAGTATTCACACTCTTCGGGAGCTGGATGATCCTGCAAATAGTGGTCATATAGAATCTGGTGAATGAAGCCGCTATAGCCCTGCCAGTTGTCCTCTGGCTGTGGATCAGATAGCGCCAGATGCCACTCGAAGTTGTCATGCTCTTTCTGTAGCTGATCGAAGTCATCCTGATAAAACACCTCACAGAGACTGCGTGCGCCATACCAGTAACTGATTTTACGTCTGCTGCCAGCCTGTTTCAGCAGATGGAAGATGTGGGATCGCATGGGCGCCATGCCGGCACCCCCGCCAATGTAAATCATCTCCGCATCGCTTTGCTGTGGGAAGAAGCTGCCATAGGGGCCGGAGACAACCACCCTGTCACCCGGTCGCAGACTGAACAGATAGGAGGACATCTTGCCCGGTGGTATATCATTGGAACCCGGTGGTGCGAGGGCAATGCGGACATTGAATTTGAGTCCACACGGCTCATCGGCGTAGTTGGCAAGGCTATAGGCGCGCTGCAGCGGCTCATTCACCGTAGACTTCAGGCTCCACAGGCCAAGGCTATCCCATACCGGGCGGTACTTTTCGGCAATCTCGATATCAGAAAAATCAAGATGGTGTGGCGGTGCTTCGATCTGGAGATAGCTGCCTGGCCTGAAATTCAGCGTCTCACCTTCAGGCAGCTTCAGCACCAGCTCCTTGATGAAGGTAGCGACACTCTCATTGGAGATGACTTCACACTCCCACTTGCGCGTCTCAAATATCTCTGCTGGCAGCTCCAGCTTTAAATCCCGTTTCAGACGCAACTGGCAGGCCAGGTGATACCCCTCTGCAATCTGCTTTTTAGTCAAAAGATCCTTTTCAGTCGAAAGAACCTGTCCGCCTCCGGCCAGCACCTTGACCCGGCATTGGCCGCAAACACCTTTACCACCACAGGCGGAGGAGATAAAAATCCCCCGCTCTGTCAGCAGGGTCAACAGGGTTCCGCCAGCCGCTGTTTCGATCCGTTTTTCCGGATCGTTATTGATCTCAATGCTGATTGGGCCTGTAGCGACCAGTTTACTCCTGGCGAACAGAATCACCCCTACCAGAGAGAGGATAATAAAGGTAAAGAGAGCAACGCCTAAGAGGATTTCCAGCACAGTTCAGACCTCACCTTCCCAATGGGACAGGATTAACATGATTTTTCAGGATGAACAGGATCTGCTTTGTCTGGTTTTCTTTGTAAGCGCATCTCAATCCTGAATAATCCTGTCTGTTTTACACAAAAGTTGCATGAGTGATTACAGCCTGATCCCGGAGAACGACATAAAACCCAGGGACATCAGCCCCGCCATAATGAAGATGATACCCGGGCCGTCCAACCCGGCTGGTACATTCGCATACTTCAGGCGTTCGCGGATGGCCGCCAGAATGACGATGGCCAGTGTCCAGCCGACACCTGTGCCCAGCCCGTATACGATGCTCTGGCTAAAGTCATAATCCCGCTCCACCATAAACAGGGAGGCACCCAGGATGGCGCAGTTGACGGTGATCAGTGGCAGGAAAATCCCGAGTGTCTGTTGCAGAGCAGGGAAGTCCCGATCCAGCACCATCTCCACAATCTGCACCACAGCAGCGATGACCCCGACATAGATCACCAGCCCTAAAAAGCGCATATCCAGCCCCGGCAGACCGGCCCAGCCCCAGGAGCCATCCTGGAGCAGATATTGGAAAATGAGGTTGTTGATGGGTACGGTGATGGTCTGCACCATAATGACTGCCAGCCCCAGCCCGAGAGCTGTCTCAACCCGCTTGGAGACAGCCAGGAACGGACACATGCCCAGGAAAAGAGCCAGCACCATGTTCTCAATGAAGACGGCCTTGATAAACAGGTTGATATATTCCAACATCCGTAGCTCACCTTAAATGTTTCATGACTGGGGACTTGTTGTCGGTTTTTTCATTTGATAATGGACAGGATTAACATGATTTTTCAGGATAAACAGGATTGCTTCACATTGTGTACGGTATAAGTGCAACCTATGATTTTCTCTGTAATCTTGTCGTCTAACAAATTCTGTAGATCCTGAAAAATCATGTTAATCCTGTCTAATGCAATTTTAGAAAAATCTTATAAAGCTCTCTGTCAATCACCTGAATATCCTTATCCCTTGCCCGAGCGAAAACTGTTCGCAGCCCAGATCAACAATCCGATGATAAAAAAGGCGCTGGGGGGCAGCAGCAGCATGCCGTTTGGCACATACCAGCCGCCCTCATAGGCGGAAGGCAGTACTGTATAACCCAACAGGGTGCCGCTACCCAGCAGCTCGCGGATGGTTGCCACAATAATCAGTACCAGGCTGTAACCCAGGCCGTTGCCCAGGCCGTCAAGAAAGCTCAGCCACGGCGGGTTTTTCATGGCGAAAGCCTCTACCCGTCCCAGAATGATGCAGTTGGTGATGATCAGCCCGACAAATACCGACAGGGATTTACTCAAATCATAGGCGTAGGCCTTGATAAACTGATCCACCACAATCACCAGCGAGGCAATGACCGTTATCTGTACAATGATGCGAACACTGCTCGGGATCTGATGGCGCATGGCGCTGATGATGGTGTTGGAGCCGCATAACACGGCGGTGACAGCCATGCACATAATCAGCGTCGTCTGCAGTGAGGCTGTCACTGCCAGGGCGATACAGATCCCCAGCACATAATGGGTGATGGGGTTGCGGTCAAAAAGAGGCCCCAGCAGCGCATTGCGAGCCTGACGACTCATCCAGCCGGGTTTTGCATTAGAGATCATGTTTATCACCCTCCTTACGCATCTTGGCCAGGAATGGCCCGAAACCGTCCGGCCCAAGCCAGAACCGCAGCAGATCCTCAATTCCTCGGGTGGTCAGGGTGGCACCGGACAGGGCATCGACCTGATGGCTGGCATCTGCATCCCATCTGTTCACCGGCCCCTTCACCAGCCGTATTGCCGGCCTCCACTGCTCATCATAGAGCTGTTTTCCAGGCCATAATTCTTTCCACTGCGGGTCATCAAACTTGCCACCCAGGCCGGGGGTTTCAGCATGCTCGTAGAAGCTCAACCCTACGACGGTATTGCCATCACGCTTCAGCGCCAGAAACCCATAGAGTTGAGACCAGAGCCCATAGCCATGCACCGGTAGCACAATGGTTTTGATCTCTCCTGCGGCATCGCGAACCAGGTAGATTCGGGCATAGTTGGCGCGGCGCTTGATCTGGGCGATATCCTGCTCCGGGGTCAAGGCGATGCTCTGTGCCGGATTTCTGGCTGCCCGACGTGCATCGAAATGGTCAGGATCCCCCGCCTCCACAAACTCCCCTGAGGCGAGATCCACCAGCCGTGGCTCCAGCTGCCGGGAGAGCTCCTCCACGCTCTTGCCGGGTTGCAGCAGTCCGGCGGCGGCCAGTACATTGGTTTGCCGATCCAGCAGCTGGTTGGCCTGTTGTACTGGCCGCAGCAGTACTACAGCTGTGGTGACCAGTGCAGCGCAGACCACGCAGACCACCAGCACCACGCCAACAGCTCTGCGGTTGCTATGGTCAGCCTGCACGGCGCCGCCTCCTTCTGTTGATGTGTAGCTTCACTACGCAGTAATCAATGAGTGGTGCCATCAGATTGGCGAACAGGATGGCCAGCATGGTGCCTTCGGGATAGGCCGGGTTATATACCCGAATAAGTACCACCATCACCCCGATAAGGGCACCATAGAGCCACTTGCCAAGATCTGTCATGGCGGCGGAGACTGGGTCTGTCGCCATAAAGACCAGACCGAATGCAAACCCGCCCAGCACCAGATGCCAGTGGGCCGGGATGGCCAGCAGCGGATTGGTGTCGCTTGCCAGCAGATTGCACAGCGTGGCCAGCAGTACCATGCCGATCAATCCACTCAGCATGATGCGCCAGGAGGCAACACGGGTGTAGAGCAGGATTGCCGCACCAAACAGGATGGCCAGAGTGGATGTCTCGCCCACACTGCCTGGCAGGTTGCCGATAAAGGCATCCCACCAGCTGACGCCGGATGCCTCGATGGCCGCCATTACCGTGCTGTCAGAGACATTCTGTCCGGCTCTGACCGCAACAGCGAGAGGTGTGGCGCTACTGAAAGCGTCCATGGCAGAGGAGGTAGCACCGCTGACGGCATCCACAGCTATCCATACCGTATCCCCGGAATTCTGTGCCGGGTAGGCGAAGTAGAGAAATGCCCGTCCTGCCAGCGCCGGGTTGACAAAGTTGTGGCCGGTGCCGCCAAACACCTCCTTGGCGATAACCACGCCAAATGAGATGCCCAGCGCAGCCTGCCACAGAGGAATAGTAGGTGGCAGGATCAGTGCGAACAGCAGCGAGGTGACGAGAAAGCCTTCACTGATCTCGCGGCCACGCAGCTGGGCGAACAGCACCTCCCAAAAGCCGCCGACTGCCAGGGTGACCAGATAGATCGGCAGGAAATAGGCCAGGCCGAGCGCCAGATTATCCCATGCTGAAGTGGGGTCATGACCGGCGAACAGCAGCTGAATCAACAGGCTGCGCCAGCCTTCGATCGAGCCGCCCCCCGCCGCTATCGCCTGGTTGGCCTGCCAGCCGACGTTATAGACCCCTGCCAACAGCGCTGGCAGTACGGCAATGCAGACGATGATCATGACCCGCTTGAGGCTGATGGCATCCCGGATATGGGTCAGCCCTGCGGTCACTCTGCCAGGGGTATAGAGAAAGCCCTCGGTCGCCTCATAGAGCGCACTTAGCCGCTGATACTTGCCGCCAGCGGAGAACTTGGGCCGATGCTGCGCAAGAAATGCCTTCAAATCCATGAGATCAGCCCTCCCTCTCAATCCGGTTCAGAGTCTCACGCAGCAAGGGCCCATAATCATATTTCCCCGGGCAGACAAAGGTGCACAGTGCCAGATCCTCTTCATCAAGCTCCAGGCAGCCCAATTGCCGGGCCATCTCCGTATCTCCGACAATCAGGGCGCGCAGCAGTTGGGTCGGCAGGATATCCAGCGGCATCACTGCTTCGTAGCTGCCCACCGGCACCATGGGTCGAGTCTCACCCCCCGTGCTGGTGGAAAAAGCAAATTTTCTGGCTGGAGGGAGGCTGGAGCTGAACAGATTGAGGGCTGAGAACTTCTCCTTGCCTGGGCGCAGCCAGCCAAACAGCTCCTGTTGGCGACCCTCTGCCAACACCGAAACCTGCAGATGATAAGGCCCCAGGTAGGCCAGTGCCGCTTGCGCCCGCCTGCCGCATAACAGCGGCCCGGAGACAATCCGGTTATCTCCGGTTTTCAGCTCACCGGTGGTCAGTTCATTCAGATTGGCTCCGATGCGGGTCTGCACCAGACGCGGCCGTTTAACCTGGGGGCCGGCCAGAGAGACCACCCGTTCAACCGGTAGAGTGCCGGTGGTAAAAAGGCGGCCGATGGCCACCACATCCTGGTAGTTCAGATGCCAAACGGATCGCCTCTCGTCTACCGGCTCCAGAAAGTGGATATGGGTTCCCACCAGCCCGGCTGGGTGGGGGCCGGTAAATTCATGTGTGATCACGCGGGGATTGGGGCTTTCCGGGATAGCGGCACCGGATGCTTTACAGAGATGGAGCCTGCCTGGCCCGAGTTTTGCCAGAAGTTCCAGGCCATTGATGAAGTGCTGTTCCTGTCCGCGCAGAACCAGTTGCGGGTCGGCTGCCAGTGGGTTGGTATCTATAGCTGTGATAAATATGGCGTGCGGTGTGCTGTCTGCCGTCGGGATTTTACTGAACGGGCGTGTTCGCAGGCAGGTCCACAACCCGGATCGGAGCAGGTTTTCCCGAACCTGTTCACCCGTTAATCCAGTCAGCTCATCCTGGGAACAGGCGGCAAATGGAGTCTCTTCTTCCGTCTCATCTATCTTGATTGCAATGGAGAGCAGCGTACGCCTTTCACCGCGATTGATAGCGCTCACCACACCGCCCGCCGGTGCGGTGAAGTGGACGCTGGGCCTGCTCTTGTCGGTAAAGAGCAGCTGCCCCCGGCTGACCTTCTCGCCGGTCTCAACCGCCACTGCCGGTTTCAGGCCGATATAATCGCCGGCCACCAGTGCAACCTCTGTTACTGGTTTATCTTCCAGTAACTGCTCCGGCCTGCCCGCGATGGGAAGATCCAAACCTCTCTTGATTCTAATCATGAGTCACCGAACAGCACATGGGCGTTCCATTTTTGGCATCTCTTCAGAAACAATAGGTGGTGCAGGATGATACGTCAACATCTCTAACTGTTCAGGCTAGCCATTATTTTTCCGGTGATTTTTCTTTTAAGCACTCAACGTGAACGATCAGTGTATCGACTGTCTCTTTTAGCAGATCGAGCTCATCAAGTGTCAGGTCATCCAGCTGTTCGAGGTTGTACTCTATCGTATCGATTATCTGTTTATGGGGGCGCTGCATGGGCCTCATGAAGTAGCCCGTAACCGTTGCGACAATGGTTCCGAAAAACAGCACCGAGCCAATGACTATCCATATACCACCGATCAATTGAGCAGCACCGGATCTCGGCATATCAGCGATTCCTGCGGTAGAAAATGCAGCTATCCCCCAGTACAGCGCCTCCCCATACGATTTGACAGATGCTCCTTCTGTACCCCGTTCTGCCAGGTATACGCCAGCAGAAAACAGTAGCCACAGCGTGATTAACAGAATTACCATTTTTGCAAATGGCGTGTGCGCAGAGATGTCCTTAATGAATCTCTTAAGCCGTGCATTTTCCTCTGTTCTTCTCATCGTCTATACCTTTGATCTGGCCTTCATTTCCAATAGCATCACCCCATCTCCTTTAGTTTGAAGCTATCCAACGCCCGGTCAAGAATGGGTCTCCTGGCAGGGCTTTTTTCTCTGCATATATGCAGGTTTTACGGCGGCTTGCTGTAGCTGGTTTTTCTGTTTATCACGGTTCTCCCCCCAGTAATTTCTCCAGGGTCATCAAAAAGCCCAGAGCAGGATCCTTGAACTGGGCATGGCGCATCACATCCCGGTGCTGGTGCAGGTGCTCCTGGAGAAAGTGCAGTACATGTCCGAGGTCGATGACTTCGTAGTGCCGCTCCTTGCCACCTGAACTGTCCGCCGAGCCAAAGGCGACCAGCCGTATGCGGTGTCCCGATGGTGCGGTAACAGTGCCTTTGTTGATCAACTGGTGTACCAGCTGGCTTACATCGTGCGCCGGGCAGCAGCCAAAGCGAGCCAAAACCGTACGCAGCACGGCCGGGTTGGTCGCACCGTGATTGAGTTTGGCTCGCCCCTCCTTGACCTCTCCGACGAGCATATCGGCCTGGTCATGGGGACAGTGCAGTGCTGGATCTGGGGCGTAGAGCGCCTCTCCGCCCCGTTTGTCCGGTATCAGCCGCCCGGCACCGGGGAACCGGAAGGCGAGGATGTCGAGATCGGTTACCATCCGGTATCTTCCCCGGCCGGAGGCTTCGATTATCGGGTACTCGGCCACGGTAAAGTAGCCGTTAACGTGCAGGTAGGCCTGCACCAGAGCCACTGCATTGTCCATTACGGTTCTCCCGTCTGCTATTTGGTTTTGCTGTGTATGTGCTGCTGGATCTCTTTATCGGCACAAGCCATCTCTTTGTTGCCTTGATGCATTGCCATGCCCTCATGCATGGTCTGCATGGCTTGCATGTGTGTCTGCACCAGTCTATCCCGCTCGACCGGATCGTCGGTTTTACGAATCTCTTCCATCTGGCTCATCATCTCCTGCATCTGTTCACACATCATGGGTTCACTCTTCATCCCTTGCTCTTTTGGGTGATGACTCTCATCGGCATGCAGGAGCAGTTGTGGCATAAGCAGTGCGCCTGCCAGGGTCAATGTGATGATCTTTTTCATAGCATTCCCCAGTTGTTGTGGTGCTGGCTTGCGTTAGCCGGGGGAGGTATTTTCCGGGCTAACTCTTCGGAGGCATCCGGTGGCAGCCGGGAGCAGGCTTTACCAAAATATTCTCCAGCTCGGATGCCTCATTGCTCTGCACCCAGGCTCGATGCAGTCGCTCCAGCCAGCTCTTGCTGAGTGGTAGCCTAGCATCTGTGAGTGCTTTTTCGATCACCTTCTCGGTTACTTGCAGCAGGTCATAGGTGATCTGTACTCTCTCTCCATCAACGGTAACTTTTTTTATCCCCATCAGCGCAGTAAGGCAGGAGATAACCTGCTGTGCAGTATCGGCATCCAATGGCTCGGCCATCTGCAGTGTCCGCTGTTTAATATCTTCACCCCGGTCGGCTTTACCAAGATAGAGCAAGGGGTGAGCTGCGAAGGTCTCTTTGCACTGTTCAGAACAGAAGTGCAGGATTTTTTTATTATGTTGTATCGTCTGTGCGTTGAACTCTCCAATCATGTCGCAAACGGGGCAAATATGGATAATCTCTTCAGTCATGACGTTCTCCTCTTTACATGATGTTTTATTCCGAACTCCTACGGTTAGAAATGCTCTCCATTGGTTGCAGGGTGAAAAAAAGTGAGTCTCTTGTGAGCCTGTTGCTGTATGTCTTGCCAAATGCTGCCTCGGCATGCGGCTGTTGGATCTGAGTCAAAAGTACATGGGTGTAAAACATCACAACTGTACTCTTTTCAATCTAAGTGCATTGGTGATCACCGATACCGAGCTGAACCCCATCGCCGCAGCGGCAAAGATCGGGGAGAGCAGCAATCCAAATGCGGGGTAGAGCAGCCCGGCGGCAATCGGCACCCCGGCGGCGTTATAGATAAAGGCAAAGAAGAGGTTTTGACGAATGTTGCGCATGGTGGCGTGGCTTAGCCGTCTGGCCCGCACGATGCCGCGCAGATCGCCTTTGACCAGTGTCACTCCGGCACTCTCCATGGCGACATCGGTTCCCGTTCCCATGGCAACACCGACATGGGCCTGTGCCAGGGCGGGGGCATCGTTGATGCCGTCACCGGCCATGGCGACGATATGCCCTTCGGCCTGGAGCTGTTTGACCACCTCGGCCTTCTGCTCTGGTAGCACCTCGGCCTGCACCTGGTCGATATCCAGCTTGGCGGCCACCGCCTCAGCAGTCTTGCGGCTGTCGCCGGTCAGCATCACAATCTTGATCCCTTCACCGTGTAGATCACGAATCGCCTCGGGGGTAGTCTCTTTGATTGGATCGGCGACGCCGATCAGTCCGGCCGCCTTGCCGTCGATGGCCAGCAGCATCACGGTCTGACCTTCGGCACGCTGATGATCCGCCTGCTGTGGCAGATCACCGGCATCAATCTCCAGACTCTCCAGCAGTTTGATATTGCCCAGTGCCACCTTGTGGCCATCGACAACCCCTGTGACCCCCATGCCGGTGGCGGATTGAAAATCATCTGCCTGGGTCAGCGCCACACCCCGCTCTTCAGCCCCCTGTACGATGGCCTCAGCCAGCGGATGCTCGCTGGCGCGCTCCAGACTGGCGGCAAGACGCAGGGTCTCATCCTCCTGAAAACCTTTGGTTGCCATCACAGAGACCAGTTTCGGCTTGCCTTCGGTGAGGGTGCCGGTCTTGTCCACCACCAGGGTATCGACCTTGCGCAGTACCTCCAGCGCTTCGGCATTTTTAAACAGCACGCCCATCATCGCCCCTTTGCCGGTGCCGACCATGATCGACATCGGTGTGGCCAGCCCCAAAGCACAGGGGCAGGCGATGATCAATACCGCTACTGCGTTGATTACGGCGTAGGCGATAGCGGGTTCCGGCCCCCACAGGCTCCAGACGATAAAGGTGATAACGGCAATGATGACCACGGCCGGGACGAAATAGCCGGAGACAACATCGACCAGCCGCTGGATTGGGGCGCGGGAGCGCTGGGCCTCGGCGACCATCTTGACAATCTGTGACAGCAGGGTGTCCGAACCCACCTTTTCGGCGCGCATCAGCAGAGTGCCGGTGCCGTTGACGGTGGCACCGATCAGGCGTTCTCCGGCCTGTTTGGCAACGGGTAGCGGCTCGCCGGTGACCATCGACTCATCGACGTTGCTTTCACCGTCGATGGCGGTGCCATCCACCGGGATCTTTTCGCCGGGGCGCACCCGTAGCGTGTCGCCGACCTGCACATGCTCCATCGGAATATCCTCTTCCGTACCATCCTCACGCACGATACGTGCGGTTTTTGGTGCCAGCCCCAGCAGCAGTTTGATTGCGGCATTGGTCTGGCTGCGCGCCCGCAGCTCCAGCATCTGACCCAGCAGGATCAACACGGTAATGACTGCGGCAGCCTCAAAATAGGCCGGTACGACACCGACCTTGTTGAATACCTCAGGTGGGAAGATGCCGGGGAAAACGGTGGCAACCAGGCTGTAGCTCCAGGCCACCGAGACGCCCAGGCCGATCAGGGTGAACATATTGAGATTGCGCGTGATGACCGACTGAATGGCGCGTTCATAGAATATCCAGCCGCACCAGATCACCACAGGAGCTGACAACACCATCTCGATCCATTGACGCAGATTGGGGTCGATCAACCTGGCCATCGCCTCCGGCCAGAACTCGGCAGCCATGGCGCTGAAGAAGACCGGGATGGCGAAGAGTGCGCCGATCTTGAAGCGGCGCGTCATATCGTCCAGCTCAGAGGTGTCTTCATCTGCTTCAACCGTCATTGCCTCCAGCGCCATGCCGCATTTGGGGCAGTTGCCAGGGTGATCCTGGATGATCTCCGGGTGCATCGGGCAGCTGTATTGGGTTTTGGTTGCAATTACGGGAACCCCCTTCAGTTCCAGCGCCATGCCGCACTTGGGGCAGCTGCCGGGGCCTTGCTGCTCGACTTCCGGGTGCATGGGACAGGTGTAGATGGCTGATTTGTCCATCTGATCGGCGGGGGGGGCGGCTGTCGCATGAGCGGTGTGGTTATCACAACCGGAGTCTTTATTCTCTGCATGTGTTTGCTGTGATCCCTTTTCATCATGCAGATATCGGCTGGGATTGGCTGTAAATTTCTGTAGGCAGTGTTCACTGCAAAAGTGGTAGGTTTTACTGTCGTGATCCGTGTGATATTTTGTCTCCTTCACCTCCATGCCACATACTGGATCGGTTTTCATCTCCTCTCTCCTTTAGTTATTGACTCAATCAAGTGGCAGATTGCCTCACCATCAGGCTCTTTGTCCGGCATTGTTTTCCACCTCTCCAGTGCGCTGTCCATGCGCTGTTGCAGTTGGTTCAGTCCAGCCAGCTTCTCCCTGTTTTCGTTGATACGCTGTCGGATCATTTCGCGCACGGTCGGGCAGGGTGACTGCCCGCTGCGACCATGATCAAAAATGGTGTCTATCTCACGCAGTGTGAAACCGAGCCTTTTGGCGCGGCAGATGAACTGCACTTTTTTTACATCATCACTGTTGAAGAGGCGGTAGCCGTTATCAGGGTTGCGAGACGGCTTTAACAGACCGATACGCACATAATGTCGTATCGCATCCGGTGTTGTTTGTGCTGCTTTTGATAATGCACTGACCGTTAACATCTTCTGCACCTCTCAGGTGGCTGAATTGCTTGTCTATGCCTTACTCATAAGTGTAAATCCCGGGTGCTGCACATAGGTCAACCTCTTTCATAGAAATATGTTTTATCGAGAATGGGTCATGCCGGTTAGTATTGGGTAAACAGTTTGGTTTTCCCCTCTTTGTTGAAGGCCAATACGTCATAGCCGCTTGGCTTCTCTTCGGGAGGCTGCATGCCGGGTGAGTGGCGGGGCATTCCGGGAGCCGTCAGCCCGGCTACCTTGGGTTTCTCTTTCAGCAGCCGTTTAATGTCGTCAGCCGGGACATGACCCTCAATCACATAATCGCCTATGGTAGCGGTGTGACAGGAGGCCAGATGGGGCTTCACGCCAAGCGATTGCTTGATGCTGTCCATGTCATCTCTCTGGTGTGAAATAACCGTAAAGCCCTCAGCTATAAGGTGCTCTTCCCAGGCGGTGCAGCAACCACAGGTGGGGGATTTATAGACGGTGATCTCTGGCAGTGCCTGCTTTGCGACCACGGCCGGCATGGCCTGGGAGCTCTGCTCTGATTCACTGCAGGCGGTTGTCACTACTGCAATCAATAATGCAATGCCACTGATGGTTATGGCTTTAACCGCCGCTTTTTTTTGTCTGCTCATTGTGTTGACTCCTCAATAATAGTTAGTGGTTAATTTAGTGTGCATGGCCGTCGCCTTCCGTCATCTCATCCATGCCGCTGAAGTCCATCGACTCCTCGCTTGTCTGGCCATCGGCATGCCCTTCACCTTCGCCGTGGGCATGTGCATGGCCTGCGCCTTCGGACTGGGGCAGTGACATCACACCCAGCCCGTAACGGTAGACCACTTCGCCACCCCGCCAGGCGGTAGATAGAAGGAGAAGCTGTGCAATCAGCAGCACAATGACAAATGCCCACCCCAGTGCCTTGCCCCTCCATACGCTGATCATCGACCAGAGTGCAATGCCGATAAACAGTGGGGTCGTGGCCAGCGCCCAGTTGCGGTGATCGGTCATCGCTGCATGTGACGGGGCATCGTGCGCCACAGTATTGTAGGCATAGAAACCTGCGGCAACCGTAATCACGGTAATGGCGGCTCCAAGCCAGAGGTTCCAGCGGGCTACAGTCGTTAACTGCTGTCGCAGGTTCTCTGGCAAACGAGAGCCAAGTAGCTGAAGTATGACAAACAGCCCGGTTGAAACGGATAACAGCGCCACCGTGAAGTGGACAAAAACGGGGTGTGAGTTGGGGATGATTTCAGGCATTTGAATGCTCCTTGATGGTCAGATTTCACTTGCTGTTGCTTCAGAGCGGGTTCGGATCCGGTAGAGTCTCTCCACCGGCAGTATGGCGACGATGCCATCTCCTTCTGCGCCTGTGTGGGCGCTGTTCATAATGGCCTGGGCAATGAGATCAGCCTGGGCCTCATCGGTGAATATTTCAATCCGGGAATGGCTGACCATCCAGTCACTGGAGTAGAAGTCTGCGTATTCACCATACCCCTTGACCTTGGTTACGCTGATGCCGTGTACCCCCATGGCCTGTAGTACAGATTCAACCTTTTCCAGCACATCGCACCGAATAATGGCGGTCACTTTTTGATAGTTCATCTCATCACCTCTGTGGGGGGGCAGGTTGGGGGGCTATTGAACAGAACCCCTGCGGTTCGACACCCAGGGCAGCATTGAATTTGCTCGACATGTTCTGGAAGCCGATCAGCCCGGTAAGTTCGATGATGGCATCATCATCAAAATAGCGGCGCAGCGCCGCAAAATGTGCTGCGGTAGGCTGCTGGTCGCTACGGGTCACCACCTCGGTATAGGCCAGGGCGGCTCGCTCTTTGTCGCTGTAGAGGCTGCTTGTGGGGTAGTCGACCAGCATCGCCAGCTTCTCATCCGTGATGCCTCGTTTCAGTGCTGTGGCGGAGTTGATATCGACACAGAAGGAGCACCAGTTGATCTGTGAGACCCGCACTGTCACCAAGGTGCGCAGTGCGGGCTCAAGGGGGGAAGAGTCACGATCAAAGGCACCATAGAGCGACGCCAGGGTGGCAAACACCTTGGGTGAGCGTCCCCACAGCCGGGCCGGTTCCAGAACGGCACCGTATTTACGCCGCTGGTTCCAGAAAAAAAGGCGCACATACCAGGGGAATTTGTGATCCTTTGGTGTGGTGATTATTGACATGGCTTTCTACATTGTTCCTGTGATGTAATCCGCTAGGGTATAGATGCGTTCAGAACCAAAAACGCACACCTGCCACTGCCCTGGTGTTACTCTTCGACCCGCCGCCGGCACGGACATAATCGGCCGTGTCACCAAATCTGCCGGTCCACTCGATACCGATATAGGGGGCAAACTCACGCCGGATCTCATAGCGCAGACGCAGGCCGGCTGTGGTGTCGGAGAGCCCCGAACCCAGGCTGCGTTTGGGGTCGCCCTTACCGTAAAAATTGGCTTCAAGCCGAGGTTGGAGAATCAGTCTCTGGGTGAGCAGCAGCTCGTACTCTGCCTCAAATCCCAGTGCGCTACGGCCGTTCTCACCCAGGTAGGCGGTGATGTCCAGTTCGAACCAATAGGGTGCCAGTCCCTGGAAGCCGAAGGCGAGCCAGCTTCGATCAGGGTCTTCATCACTGCTTTCATAACGCAACCCGAGCTGGAGATCCCAAAATGTTGCAATGGCATGGCTCCACAGCAACTCGGTGTCGGCCTCTTCCAGCTTGCCATTGTTAATTTCGCCTTCGGCCTTCAATACCATGCGATCATAGTCACGCCCATACCAGGCCTGAAGATCATAGGCTGTTGCGGTGTCGCCATCGTTGCGCACGGCCTCAAGGCGATCAACGAGCAGGGAGGCGAAGTTCTGCTCATCGGCAAAGCGTGGTCGTGGGATTGGGCCGAAGTCATAGCCATTGGAATAGGCGTGTGGATCACGGGCATCTGCCGGTGCAGACCCGCCCTGCATCATGCTGCTTTTGCCATGATTCATGGGATGTTCCGTATCCTTCATTGCTGCATCAGCTGAGGCAGGCATTCTTCCATGATTCATATCGCTTTGTGCCCAAGCCGGGGAGAGGCTGAGCAGCAGCAGAGTGGTTATGACCAAAGCGGCTGGTATGTTTATATCTATCGCCTTCATTATATTCTCCTCGCTCATGCCACCACGACTTCACGGAACATACCTGCATCCATGTGATAGAGCAGGTGGCAGTGCCACGCCCAGCGCCCCAATGCATCGGCATGCACCAGAAAGCTGACCCGTTGAGCCGGTTGCACGCTGATGGTGTGTCGACGGGTTATGAATTGCCCCTCTGCGTTCTCCATTTCGCTCCACATGCCGTGCAGGTGCATGGGATGGGTCATCATGGTGTCGTTGTGCAGAATCACCCGCAGGCGCTCGCCATGGCGAAAATGAATGGGCGTGGATTTGCCGAACTCCAGGCCGTCGATGGACCAGGTGTAGCGATCCATGTTGCCGGTTAGGTGCAACTCGATCTCCCGCTCTGCTCCACGTGGGTCAAGCGGCCCTCCCAGGGTGTGCAGATCTGCATAGGTCAATACCCGTCGGCCGTTGTTGCGCAGGCCGATGCCGGGGTCGTTGAGGTTGATGCGTGGCCTGTCGACACGCATGTCGACGCTGGGGCCGTATTCGGTGCTGGCGTGGCGGACGGCAGGAGTGGCGGTATGGTTGCCATGCTGCATCATCCCTTGCATGCCGGCCATCGCGCCACCCTGGGCTGCTGCACCCATCATGTCCGTCATGGTCAGCCATTGTGGGGCGTCCATTTCGGGCACTGCTGCTGTCAACCCAGTGCGGCTGGTCAGTGTTCCGCGGGTGTAGCCGGTGCGATCCATCGACTGGGCGAAGATGGTGTAGGCCCCCTCTTTTGGTGTGACGATAACATCGTAGGTCTCGCCGGGGCCGAAACGGAACTCATCCACCGTTACCGGCTCGACATTCTGGCCATCGACCTGCACCACGGTCATCTCCAGGCCGGGGATGCGCACATCGAAGAAGCTCTGGGTGCCGCTGCTGATGAAGCGCAGCCTGATCCGTTCACCGGGGTTGAACAGCCCGGTCCAGTTGGCTGCCGGTGTGGCACCGTTCATCAGAAAGGTGTAGGTGTAACCGGAGATGTCGGCCAGATCAGTTGGTGTCATGCGCATCCGGTTCCACATCCGCCGTTTACTGAGGGCAGCGCTGAGCCCTTTATCAGCTACGTCGTGGAAGAAGTCGACGGTGGTTGGCTCATTGAAGTTGTAGTAGTCGCTCTGTTTTTTCAGTTTGGTGAAGACGGCCATCGGGTCTTCATCGGTCCAGTCGGAGAGCTGCACGATGTAGTCGCGGTCGGCGCGGATCGCTTCACCCTCCGCCGGATCGACGATGATGGTGCCATACATGCCGGTCTGCTCCTGGAATCCGGAGTGGGAGTGGTACCAGTAGGTGCCGCTCTGCTGCACCTTGAAGCGGTAGATGAAGGTTTCACCGGGGGCGATTCCGGGAAAACTGACTCCCGGCACGCCGTCCATCTGGTAGGGCAGAATGATGCCGTGCCAGTGAATCGAGGTGGAGACGTTGAGCTGGTTGGTGACGCGAATGGTCACTGTCTCGCCCTCGCGCCAGCGCAGAGTAGGCCCTGGAATCGAGCTGTTGATGGAGGTTGCTATCCGGGGTGTGCCGGTGAAATTGACAGCACTCTCGGCAACAGTGAGATCGAACTCCCTGCCGCTGAGTACGGGGGCTGTGCCGCTAGCAGTTTGTGAGGATGGCGTTGCCCAGGCCGGTTTAAGCCATGGAGCCAAACCGAGTAACAGACCGCCGCTGACCAAACCCTGAACAAATCGGCGGCGGGGCAAATTGGAAAGTGCCTGGGAATCTGGGGCAGTGTGCTTCATCTGTTTCATCCTCTAGTCAAAAATGCGGTTTGGGTCGGGAATGACTATTTATCCGCACAGTCACCCCCGATCCATTCTCACCCACTTTATCTGCCTGGGTAGTAGACTCCGCCCTTGTGCTTATTGCCGTCAGCCGTTTTGAACAGGATCATCAGTTGATGCTTGCCTTCATGGCCCAGGTCATAACCGGCCATCAGCCAGTCACCCATCTTCATGGTCTTTTTGGTCTCTGATTTTCCGGAGGGGTGTTTTACCTTGGTGTTCATGGTGATATTGCTGAGCGCCTTGCCATCCTTCTCTACCTTGATCATGAAGTTATGGCTGCCGCCCATCTCCTGGCCGGGTTCTGCTTTCATCACATGGAAGGTAACGGTATAGCCGTCGATCTCTTTTTTCTTCAGGAACATGCCATCTGTCTTTGCTTCATGATCTTTGTGATCGCCTCCATCATGCGAGCTATGGTCATGGTCGCCGTGGTCATGATCCCCTGCTGCAAAGGCGATTGGGGTTATGGCCAAAAGTCCGGTCAATGCAAAGGCTGCAATGGCTTGTTTTCTCTGTTTCATCATTTTTTCCTCTTGGTTGTGTAAAAAGCTTCAGTATTTAAAAATCTGTGTTTATTCGTGTTCATCTGTGGTTCTGTGTTTTAAGATATTTAGCTGTTTTGAACCACAGATTCACACAGATGGACACAGATAGTATTCATTTCAGGGTTTAATAATCTGTGTTTATCCGTGTTCATCTGTGGTTCTGTGTTTTAAGACATTTAGCTGTTTTGAACCACAGATTCACACAGATAATATTCATAGAACCAGCCGCTCCCACTGGAGTTTGGCGTGCTTAAAATTTATAATTAAGCCTACTCTAAGCCCTGTGATTTTCAGGTAGTTCAAAATTTGTCCTTTTTCATGGTTTGTTATCCTGTCGATGGTTTTGGTATCCACAACAATCTGTTCGAATACGATAAGATCAGGGATATATTCACCAACTTTTATGCTCTTATAGAGAACATCAAAGCGCGGCTGTTGCTGAGCGGGAATATTATTCAGTCCAAATTCCACAATCATGGCGTTTTCATATGGTTTTTCCAGCAAACCATGCCCTAGGAGGCTGTCCGAGAATAGGAACCACAATGAGGAAAAGCTGGATTTGGCCAAATTCTTCCATTATTTTCGTTAAATATACTCAATATTCGCCTTAAATAATGAAAAAACCTGACTCAAACCAGCGTCCCCTCACCATGATTCCTATTCTCGGACAGACTCCTAGCGTATTTAAGACCTCCATTGCGCATCCAACAATTTTATGGGTCTCTTCCTTAAACAAAAATCTGTGTTTATCCGTGTTCATCTGTGGCTCCTTTTTAAAAAAGTATGGATAGCTGTTTTGAACCACAGATTCACACAGATGAACACAGATAATGTTCATTCCAGTATTCAAAAATCCGTGTCTATACCCACAACACTCGCTACGCTTGCGGGGCAGGCTCTCTGTGTTCATCTGTGGCTCCATAGTTATTCCGAAGGTTTGTGAAACCGCTCTTGCAGCTGCAATACCATGCCGTAGATGACCGGCAGTACCAGCAGGCAGAGTACGGTTACTGTGATCATGCCACCGACCATTGGAGCCGCGATACGCTGCATCACCTCGGAGCCGGTGCCGGAGCTCCACATGATCGGCAACAGGCCGGCGGTGATGGCGGTGGCGGTCATCGCAATGGGTCGCACCCGCTCAGAGGTGCCGGTGTGTACCGCGTCCATAATCTCACTGCCGGTCAGTTTTCCTCCCTTTTTGCGGTGACGACGGGCAATCTCCTGATCAATAAAGGTGAGCACCAATACTCCAATCTCTGCGGCCACCCCGGCCAGGGCGATAAAACCAACCGCCACGGCTACTGACATGTTGAAGCCAAGGTAGTGGATCAGCCAGAAGCCGCCAATCAGCCCAAACGGGATGGAGAGCATCACCACCAGCGGTGCGGTGATGTTCTTGAAGTTGAAGTAGAGCAGCAGGAAGATTAGCAGCAGGGTGGCAGGCACGACGATGCGCAGCCGTTCTGCGGCGCGTTCCATATATTCGAACTGCCCTGACCAGACCAGCGTGTAGCCGGGCGGGATATCCACCTGGCTCTCTACCACCTGCTTGGCTTTGGCCACATAGCCGCCGATGTCGGAGGTTTTGATATCAACATAAATCCAGGCGTTGGGGCGCGAGTTTTCGCTCTTGATACTGGGTGGGCCGCGCCGCAGTTGCAGGTCGGCTACCAGTGAGAGCGGGATCTGTGCGCCGGTGGGGGTCGGTATCAGTACCCGCTTCAGGTTCTCTATGTTGTCACGCAGGTCTCTTGGGTAGCGCAGGCTGACGGGGTAGCGCTCCAGCCCCTCTACCGTGTAGGTGATATTCATGCCGCCAATGGCGATCTGGATCACATCCTGTACATCACCAGTGGTGAGTCCGTAGCGGGAGGCCTCTTCACGGTTGATGTCAAAGTCGAGGTAGTAACCTCCTGCAGCTTTGTCGGCAAAGGCGGAGAGGGTGTCTGGCATCGGCGTCAGCACCTGTTCAATATCACCTGCCACCTTCTCCAGCACATTCAGATCTGGCCCACTCACCTTGATGCCAATCGGTGTCTTGATGCCGGTGGAGAGCATGTCGATGCGGGTCTTGATCGGCATAGTCCAGGCATTGGCCAGCCCTGGGAACTTGATCGCGGCATCCATCTCATCCATCAGCATTTTGGTGGTTTTGGTCGGGTCTGGCCACTCAGAGCGATCCTTCAATCGGATGGTGGTCTCCAGCATCGCCAGCGGTGCCGGGTCGGTTGCCGTATCCGCGCGTCCCACCTTGCCGAAGACATGATGCACCTCTGGGAAGCTCATCAGGATCTTGTCGGTCTGCTGCATCAGCTCCTTGGCCTTGGTGATGGAGATGCCGGGGTAGGTGGTCGGCATGTAGAGGATATCCCCCTCATCCAGTGGCGGCATAAACTCACTGCCCAGTTTTTGCAGTGGGTAGCTGGTGACGGCCAGCAGCGCAATGGCGATAGTCAATGTTATCCAGCGAAATTGAATCGCCTGCTTCAACACCGGCGCATGCAGCCAGTGCAGGAATCGGTTCACCGGGTTTTTGGCCTCGGGCATGATCTTGCCGCGAATGAAGAAGCCCATCAGTACCGGCACCAGGGTGACCGCCAGTATGGCCGAGGCGGCCATGGCGTAGGTTTTGGTGAAGGCGAGCGGGGCAAACAGTCGCCCCTCCTGTGCCTGCAAGGTAAATACCGGCAGGAAGGAGACGGTGATGATCAGCAGTGAGAAGAAGAGTGCCGGCCCCACCTCACGTGAGGCATCGGCAATCGCCTCCCAGCGCTCTGCGCTCGTCAGTTCACCCCCTTTTCGGTCACCCGCATGTTCGAGATGTTTGTGGGCATTCTCGATCATCACAATGGCGCCATCCACCATCGCGCCAATGGCGATGGCAATGCCGCCCAGGGACATGATGTTGGCGTTGATGCCCTGCCATTTCATCACAATAAAGGCCATCAGGATGCCGATCGGCAGGGTCAGAATCGCGACCAGTGCAGAGCGGGTATGCAGCAGGAAGAGGATGCAGATGAGGCTGACTACAATCGACTCTTCGATCAGCTTCTCGACCAGGTTCTCTACCGCACGTTCGATCAGGTCGCCCCGGTCATAGACCGGCACGATCTCCACCCCTTCGGGCAGCCCTTTTTGCAGTTCAGCCAGCTTTTCACGCACCCGTTCGATGGTTGCCATGGCGTTTTCACCATAGCGCATGATCACCACGCCACCGGCCACCTCGCCTTCACCATTCAGCTCGGCAGCACCCCGGCGCAGTTCAGGGCCGATCTGGATGTGGGCAATATCCTTCAGGCGGATCGGGGTGCCGTTGTCATCCACGCCGACCGGGATCACCTCCAGGTCGCTGATGGATTGGATGTAGCCGAGTCCGCGTACCATATATTCGGTCTCGGCCATCTCCACCAGCTTGCCGCCGACATCGTTGTTGGAGCGTTGAATCGCCCGTTTTACCTTGGATAGCGGGATGTTGTAGGCGAGCAGTGCATTGGGGTCAACCTCTACCTGATACTGTTTGACGTGACCGCCGATGGAGGCGACCTCGGAGATCCCCTCGACCGTCTGTAGTGGATAGCGCAGATACCAGTCCTGCATCGAGCGCAGTTGGGACAGGTCATGTTTGCCGGTGCGGTCTACCAGCGCATATTCGTAGATCCAGCCAACGCCAGTGGCATCCGGCCCCAGTGAGGGGGAGAGTCCGGAGGGGAGACGGGAGCTGACGTAGTTCAGGTACTCCAATACCCGTGAACGTGCCCAGTACATGTCGGTGCCATCTTCGAAGATGATGTAGACAAAGGAGAAGCCGAAGAAACTGTAGCCGCGTACCACCTTGCTTTTGGGTACCGCCAGCATCGCTGTGGTGAGCGGATAGGTGACCTGATCCTCTACCACCTGGGGTGACTGACCGGGGTATTCGGTGAAGACGATGACCTGTACATCGGAGAGATCCGGGATGGCATCCAGCGGGGTGTTTTTTACCGCCCACACGCCTGCTGCCAGGATGATGAAGGTGGCGATGAGAACCTGGAACTTCTCTCGCAGGGAGGTATTTATGATGGCCTGGATCATGGGTTGCCCTCCTCGTCCATATCATCCATCTCCATATCGTTCATGTCCATGTCATCCATCATCGCTCCCGGCTTCCTGCCTCCCGCGACACTTGTACGTCCCTGTACATCGTCCGCAGGTGCCGCCTCTGCCGCCATCACAGCCATCATCTTGGCCGTGGCCTCGCGCAGCTTGGATTCGGAGTCGATCAGGAACTGACTGGAGGTGACCACCTCTTCACCCGCTTCCAACCCCTCAAGGATCTGGGTAAAGCCGCCCGCACTTACCCCCAGTGTTACCTGGCGCGGTTCAAACTTGCCCGGCTCCCGCACCACGAAAAGCTGCTCATGGCTGCCAGAGCGGACAATCGCTTCAGAGGGGACAACCACGGCATTGGGCTGAGCATCGGTATGCAGTACCACGTTGGCAAACATGCCGGGTTTCAGCAGCAGGTCAGGGTTGTCAAACTCCAGCCGTACCCGTACGGTGCGGCTCTTCTGCTGCATGGTGGGGTGTATAAAGGTGATTTTGCCATGAAAGGTACGTCCCGGTACGGCACGTACCGTCATCTCGGCACGATCATCTACCTTCATCCAGGGGAGGTCATCTTCGTAGATGTCGACGTTGACCCAGATGCGGCTCAGATCAGCAATCAGATAGAGCTCATCCTTGGGTGTGATGTATTGCCCCTCGCGTGCCCCAATGTGCATGATGCGGCCAGTAAAGGGGGAGTGGATATGCAACTGCTTTTTTATCTTGCGGCTCTGCTCCAGCTCTTTGATCTGATGGGCAGGGACATCAAACAGCTCCAGTCGCTCGCGCGAGCTGCGCAACAGGCTTTTGGTCGATTTTTTCATGCGCCCGGCTGAGCTGTTGCGTACCGACTCCCAGTTCTCCAGTGCTATCAGATACTCCCGCTGAGCCGCTACCAGGTCAGGTGAGTAGAGTGCCAGCAGGATGGTGCCTTTGTTAACTTTTATGCCGGTCTCATCTACTCGTAGCTGCTCGATCCAGCCTGCTGTTTTGGGGTGCAGGCGGGCCAGTCGCTCCTCATTGAAATCAACCTGACCCAGGGCATTCAGCTGGCGAGCCAGGCTGCGCCGTTCGGCTCTGGCGGTGCGCACGCCGATGTTCTGAACCGTGACCGGGTCGATCTTCACCGTGCCGGCTGGTTCATCGCTGTCACCACCGTCATCGGCATAGACCGGGATATAGTCCATCCCCATATTGTCTTGCTGAAAAACAGGTGAGGTGATGGCTGGATTCATCGGATTACGCCAGAACAGCACCTCACGCTCCTTTGGCTTCTTCTCCTCTTCAGCGTAGACCGGAATATAATCCATCCCCATATTGTCCTGCTGAAAAACAGGTGAGGTGATAGCCGGGTTCATCGGGTTGCGCCAGAAGAGTACCTTGCGTTCACCCGGCTCACTCTCTGCAACCGTGGCAACGCTATCTCCGGGCAGCTGGGTGGCGTACCAATAGCCGCCACCTGCTCCTGCGGCCAGCATCACTACTGCGATAAAAAACTTACTCATGGATATTCTCCTCGCCTACGGCGGCGGCCAGCTGCGCCAGTGCCTGATTGGCTGCGCTCAGCGCCTTCCAGTAGTCGGATTCGTAGTTATAGAGTTTTGTTTGGCTGCGTACCAGATTGAGAAAATCGACCTTGCCAACCTGATAACCGGCCAGCATGGAGTCAACCGTCTGGCGGGCCTGGGGGATAATCTGCTTATTGAAGAGTGCCGCCTGATTGGCGCTGTTACGAAAATCAGTGATGGCGCGGTTGACTTCAGAGGCCACGGCATTGCGGCGGTCATCCAGGCTGTACTTCTGACGCAACCATTCAGAGGTGCGCTGGTCCAGGGCTCGATCCTGTTTGGTGTCGGTGAAGATCGGCAGGTTCATGCTGAACTGGAGAGTGGCAAAATCACTGCGGCTGCTGCCATCCGGGTTGCTGCCATCGCGCAGACCATAGACTGCGCCGAGGGTGAAGTCGGGGTAGTAATCCTTTTTTGCCAGGTCAATCCGGGTGCGCGCCGCCTTTGTGCGGTATCCCTGTGCCCGCAGGTAAGGTCGGGCGGACTGGGCGCGTTGATGCAGCTCAGCAGCTACAGCAAGCTCGGGCAGCTGTTCATTCACCTTGGCAGGCAGCTGCAGGGGTTGTGATGCGGGCCGATCCAGCAGGGTATTCAGGCGAGCCACTTCGCTCTCGCGCAGCCGGTGCAGCTGAATATCCCGGTTATCCAGTTGTGAGAGCTCGAGCTGCGCCAGTAAGACATCCTGCTGTAGCCCCTGGCCTACCTCATAACGGGTCTCGGCAACCCTGACAAATTGATTCAGTATCTCCCGGTTGCGATCATTAATCTCCAGTGTCCGATCCAGGAAGAAGAGGTTCCACCATACGATCTTGGTATCGCGTTTCAGTTGCAGACGGCGTTCGGCTACATCTGACAGTGCGGCCTGAGCCTCCTGGGTGGCGGCCTCTCCCCGCAGTGCAAGTTTTCCGGGGTAGGGCAGCATCTGTGAGATGCCCAGCTGTAGCTGGGTCATCCCCTCCTGGGTAAAGGAGGGGTTGTCCAGTGGAAGGTTGACCAGGTTCACCATCAAACGGGGGTCTGGCAGGGTCTCGACCTGTGGCGGGATTGCTGCCAGGGCATCGGCTCGTGCCTGGATTGCAACCAGACTGGGGTTGGATGCTAGGGCTGTGGATACAGCGCCTTCCAGTGTCAGTGCCTCGGCCTTGACGGCAGCGCCAGCAAGGAGCGGCATAGCGCCAAGCAGCAGTGATGCCAGTGCTGTTTTTAATTTGAAATCCATGAAAATTGCCTCTCGGATCCAGGGAAGAGTAGAGTCCTGGGATATAAGCGGGTGTGCAAACACCCCAATATGATCATCTGCAAAGTGCGGCTAAAGCAGCACTCATGCAAAGACGGCGCAGCAGGCCGTTTAGCCGAGAGGGCTTCGGGGAGGTCTTATTTCAGTGGGCAGCGAAATGCCGGCCCAGGAGGGTTGGTATGTGGGGGTAGTGAGGGCGATTTTTATCTCTGATACGGAGATGGCGTTTGTGAACAACATCGTGCTGCACGCCGACATGGGGCAGGCGGTCATTGTGCAGACCTCATCTGAGGCGCAGCACCCCTCCCTTTCCATGGAGGCCCTTTCCATGGAGGCTGATGGTGTATGGTTATCCATGCCCTGGTGCATGGCATCGTGGTTCATCTTGTGATCTTGCATGGCCGGGGGGGCGGCATTGCCCGGGTTATGATCCATTGCCGCCATGGCGTACGCACTCACTGCTGGCTGAAGCACCATGATGGCGATCAGCAATATCTTTAGCAAGGTGAGGTTCTTTCTGCGCATGATACGAATATAGATCTGATTGGATTAATTTACAAGTTTCCTTAATCCTAGGAGGCTGTCCGAGAATAGGAATCATGGTGAGGGGACGCTGGTTTGAGTCAGGTTTTTTCATTATTTGAGGCGAATATTGGGCATATTTAACGAAAATAATGGAGAAATCTGGCCAAATCCAGCTTTTCCTCACTGTGGTTCCTATTCTCGGACAGCCTCCTAGAAAAGGTCAGGTGGACGTGCGTGCAGGAGCGCAGGGGCAAGAAAAAACAGAACCCGAAGGTTCCGTTTAAACTTGCTTCACTCCACGCTGGCGTCGATTTTATTGGCCGTAGGTGGGTCAGTTTAATTGGCCATTAACACCTGCTGTTAGAGAAAGGCCAGCTCCGCGATGCAGTGAAGTCCAGTCGGTAACCAATCCACGCATATCAGCATGATCCACCATCGCAAACTGCTTGGCCGTGTCCTGACCCAACACGCTTTTATGAAGATTCCAGGCAAGAGAATGGGGTCTATTTAGCCACCAGGTTTATCCACCCTTTGCCCACAGTTCCGCAATAGATGAAAAGTTGCTCCACTGTGGACAAAGCATGGATAAACCCTCAGAGGAAAATGAAACAGTTGACAGGTCAAAACATATCAGTTTTTTATTGGTGCTATCTCCATAAATATATAATCTGTTGAGGTGCTTGCAAGTACCTCTGTTTCAGGCGGTATTTTGGTCTGGTAGTGGTTTGAACAGCTCTTCCAGCATCTCGATAATAAAACGCCGATCAGCACTATCTTCAGCGGTTTCCAGCTGTGCCAGTAGTTTTTTAGCCCCCATTTCAGCCGCAGTTATCCGGATGGTCTGTCCCATTGGGCGGGTCTGCTGAGCGCCATCCAGCAGGGCAGCGGCCAGCATTTTATCGATGGCTTGTTCGGTATAACCGTGCAGCTCTTTCAGCTCCAGCAGACGGGCAAGCCCATTGGCGGCGGCCAGCCTTACGCCATTGGCCGGATCTTCCAGACTGTTGAGAAATCGCTCTGCAATGGCTGTTGTTGTGACTTCTTCCAGCACCATATGATCTGCTTTGATCGGGTCTGCCCCGTTCATGACCAGGTCGGTGATGGCATTGATTGCTTCGATGCGTATATCTTTGATTTCATCTGCCAATGCAGAGAGCAGTGGTGCAATGGCGGCACGGTTTCCCAGTCGTCCCAATGTACGGGCGCAGGCCAGACGGCGGTCTCGTTCGCCAATGCTGAGCTGCGCGACCAGTGGGCCGAGGTTGTCCATCAACCCCGGAGTGGCGGGGGCTTTGGCTGCAATTTTACCCAGTGAGGAGATTGCTTCGCAGGCCAGTGCTTCATCTGGCTCGCTCTGCATAATGGTTGTAAGTGCGGCAACAGCAGCTTCGTTATTGCTGTCAGCCAGTGCGCGGGCAGCCAGTTGACGGACATCCGCAGCCACATTGAGGTTGCGTTTTACCAGCATGCGTTCGGCCTCTTTTTTCTGCCGTTCCGCCATGTCGAGGTAGTGGATGGCATCGCTATCAAGTGGCTCGGATTCGTCGTCGGCTTCCAGGTTGAGTGTGGCCTCCACATTGTCCATGGCGATGGCATCCAGGGTGGAGATGGCGGGCTTCTGCTCTTCGTAGACAACTCGTGGTGCAGTTGTGGGCAGTGCTATTTCTGGTTTACCGTCGATATCGCTGGTTTTGCGAACGGTGGTATCCAGCTTTACGGCGTTATCTGCAGCAGCTTCAGCCTCTTCTTCCGTTGCTGTCTCGATTGTTTCGATGCCTTCATGCTCTTCTGGTTCCTCCTTGGATGAGTCGGCTTGAATCTCTCCGGTCAGTGTGGCGATGACGATGTTGAACGGGGCGTTACTCTCTTCTTGCGCGTCATGGTTTTCCGATGGCTGCGGCTGGGCAGCCAGGCTGACCAGTACGGTCAGTGCTGCCAGGCGCACACTCTGCTCTTGGTCGCTGATGGTTGCTGTGAGTGCCTCGATCAGATCGTCATCGATGATTGCGATCTGTTCCAGTGCCTGTGCTGCTGCACGGCGCAGCATCGGGTGTTTGCTGCTGTCGATCAGGAGTGCTGTGAGGCTGGGGATGGTGGATGCATCACCGTTTTTGCCCAATAGAGCGCAGGCGCTGGCACCTACGGTGGGGCTGGGGTCATTCAGGCTGGTGGTGATGGTTTCGATTGTCTCAGCTGATAGCGCCCCTTTTTCAATGCTCTGGCTGAGGGCGTTGAAGCTGCTGTTGCGTACGGCTCCGCTGGGATCATTCAGCAGGGTCAGCAGTTGCTCGTAGAGGTTGTCAGAAGCGCTGGTGTTGCTGGCCAGTTTGCAGGCGCTCTGCATGGCTGCGACGCGAACTTTTTCGTTCTCATCCCTCATCAGCAGCATGATGGCGGGCAGGTATTTGGTTGCACCCTGTGCGGCCAAGGCGCTGATGGCGGCGGCTCTAACCTCTGGGGTATCGTCTTGCAGAGCCTGACTGAGTGCGCGGGTGGCCTCCAGAGAGTTGACCGTGCCCAGTGCTTTGGCGGCGCGTCGGCGGCCTTGCGGTGTATTCTCTTGCAGGCGCTGGATGAGTACCTCGATTCCCCGTCCCCCTATCTGTGCCAGCACCTTTAGCACTTCGCTCTCAATATCCTGATGTTCATGGTTGTCCATCACCTCAATGAGGATATCAATAGCCCGTTCCTCTTTGGCTTTGCCCAGCGCCCGAATGGCCTCTAGCTGCACGTCCCACCAGGTATCCCAGTCGTCATCCATGTCCAGCCTTTCGGGGCGTTCTGCGGCCACTTTAAGCAGTGCCTCACTGGCCTCTTTGCCGCCAAGAACGCCAAGCGTGGTGGCGATTACGGTGCAGATCTCGCCGCTGGAGTCGTTCTCCAGTGATTCAATCAGGGGGAGGATTGCTTTGCTATTGCCGATTTCACGCAGTGCTTCGGCGGCATCGACACAGACATCGATATCTTCATCCCGCAGCCGTGCGATCAGTGCGTCAACGGCAGAGTTGTCGCCAAATACTCCTAAGGCGCGGGCGGCATAGCAACGATCAGCCTCGTCGCCGGTTTCTAGCAGGCTGGTCAGGGCTGCTATTGCTTGGTGCTGTACTGCCATGAATGCTTCCTAAGTTAGGTTTTGGTAGGGTAGGCAAAATTCATATCAGCAAGTGAAGGGACTGATTGCACTATGAAATCAGCAACCTATCTCATCTTAATGAATTGATTGTGGAACAAAGCATTCAGTTTGCCCTGTTAAAGCCGGGCGACTGGAACAAATCATTCAATTCCAGGTTGTTAATCTCTGCTTGAGTGATTTTTTTGTCAAGTGTTGCTTTTCCCGGTGGTGTTAAATCTTGGCATCTGAATGGATGAAATAGTTACCAAATGCGCCTCAGAGCTGGCATCAGACGAGATTGTAAGTGGTCTGCGAGAGGCGCTGGAAAAAGGTCTGTGCACAGCGATAGATTGATTGGGCCAAACAGGTGGTTTTTTGGGCAACCCAAAGGTGCGTATTCCACTGCCGATGCATCTTCAGCAGATCTTCAGTGGCCTGCGTTATCAAAGTTTGCTGTAGGAGTGCTACAGTGGTGTTTTGATGCCTTGCCGTGAGTCATCAATACACTACGGCGGAATATCACTTAACCACTCTTCAGATTAGTAAGAGCATGAGTTGATAGGTAAATTTGTTCTATTTGGCATTGGTGTGGAACGGATCTTTCAATAGCTTACCGGCTCCGAATTGGGCTAAATCAAGAAGCATATTCCTAACTAACGGATTAACAGGGAGTTATCCCGCAGTTTATTTTTTGGCTTGAAAAATGCGTGTGTTGCGATGTCTCTTATCGCCAGGGAATAACAAAAAAATCCTGGCAGATGAGCTACTGATTGGAATCACCGATATAACATTAATAATCTGACTGGAGGAATACCTATGGGTGTACGAGTCACGAGTGGGCACCGCCTTCTTGCTGCCATGATTGGCATCGGGATGGTATTCGGTGCCCAAGCGGCCAAGGTGCCGGATCTCGGACCTTTGCCGCCAATTAAGGTCAATAAGGCGAAGGCTGAGCTGGGTAAACGATTGTTCTTTGATAAGCGACTTTCTGGTAATGCAGCTATTGCCTGTAGCACTTGTCATGACCCCAAACAGGGCTGGACGCAGAATAAACCGCTCTCTGATGGCTATCCAGGCAATGGCCACTTCCGCAATTCACCGACCCTTGTCAATGTGGCGCATAAAAAGGTCTGGAATCATGATGGACGTATCGGCACCAGCCTAAACGATATGACCCGTGAGATGATCACGGAAGATTACATCATGAATATGGACATGCGCATTATGCAAGAGCGCATAAAGCAAGATCCTGTATACCTCGAGATGTTCAAGGATGCAGGTTATGGTGAGCCATCCAATGGCAAGGTGCGCAAGGCTATTCCTGAATACCTGAAATCGCTCACCTCGCGTAATGCACCTTTTGATACAGGCAAAATGTCTGCCTCTGCCAAAAAGGGTATGAAACTGTTTAAAGGTAAAGCAGGTTGCATCCAGTGTCACAACGGCCCGCTGGCTTCTGATGGCAAGGCGTATAACACAGGTGTTCCTGAAAACTTCGATATATTTCTTGACCCTAATAACCATCAGGCCTTTATCTCCTTTGCCATGTTTCAGGGCATTGAAAATTACATGAACCTCAAGCGTGACCCTGGCTTTTACAACGTTACCTTGAATAAGGCCGATATTGGCAAATTCATCACCCCCAGTCTGCGGGAGCTGAAATACACAGCGCCTTATATGCATAACGGCATGCTGGCAACGCTAGATGATGTTGTTGCCTTCTATAACAATGGTGGTGGAAAGGACAGCAAAAAAAGTTCGTTGCTCAAACCGCTGGGTCTGAGCAAAGGTGAGCAGAAAGATCTGGTGGCCTTCCTGCTTTCACTCTCTGGTGATCAGCTGACGACCGCCGAGCATGTCTGGCAGGGTGGTTACCCAGCTGAATATACCGCCATCAAGGACTGGAAAAATGTCCGTAACTAAGTCGAGGAGACAGATATGAAAAAAGTAATAGCATTTCGACCTCTCCTGTTGGCGGCTGTTGCGGGTGCAATAATTGCAACAGGCTGCGTCGCACAGGAAAGCAAAAAAGGGATGAACGACCCACCTGCTCTGGCACCTTTGGGCCCTCCGCCCATACCTGCTGATAATCTACAGAGTCCTGCCAAGATAGCGTATGGAAAGATGCTCTTCTTTGATCCGCGTTTGGGTGGTGATGCCTCAACAGGTTGCTCAACCTGCCATGAACCAGATCAAGGCTGGTCATGGGCTGAGGATATCTCTCGTGGCTATCCGGGTACGGTGCATTGGCGTAGCAACCAGACCATCATCAACGCAGCTTACTATAGCAAGCTGTTCTGGGCCGGCTCTTCCAAGTCGCTGGAATCTCAAGCCAGATCTGCCGCCAGAGGTGGTGTTGCCGGTAACGGTGAGACTGGCATCATGGAGGCTCGTCTGGCGTTGATTCCTAAATATGTAGAGCTCAATAAGAAGGTCTTCGGGACGGAATGGCCGCTAGAGCGTGATGCTTTTCGTGCTATTGCTGCCTTTGAGCGAACGCTGGTACAGCGGGATACCCCGCTGGATAAATACCTGCTCGGAGACAAGACCGCGCTCAGTGAAGAGCAGGTTCGTGGCAAGAAGATATTTGAAGGTAAAGGCGGCTGTATCCAGTGTCATAACGGTGCATTGGCCTCTGATGAGGGCTTCTACAATATCGGCGTTCCTGGTGTAAAGCGTTGGGAATATGATGGTCTGGCGCAGATCACTTTCCGCTTTGAGATCTATGCCAAAGGCGCTCCAGAAGAGATGTATCGCACCGTTAAGGATGATCCGGGCGCCTACTTTCGGAGCAAAAACAAATGGGATCTGGGGAAGTTTCGCACGCCCTCCTTACGCTATGCCGTCTATACCGCACCTTACATGCACAGTGGTCAATTTGACACTTTAGAGGATGTGGTGGATTTCTATAACGTAGGTGGCTTTGCAGCAGATGGCCGCACAACCGGTTTCCCTGAAACCAAAAGCCCGCTGATTAAGCCGCTGGGGCTGACGGATGATGAGAAAGAGGATCTGGTCGCGTTTATCGAAGCCTTCTCCGGTGAGGAAATTCTTATGGATGCACCTGAGTTGCCCCCGTATGCAGCGATATTCACCAAGGCAGAGCTTCAAGCAGCACAGGAGGCAAAGTAATGACTGATTTAAAAAGTAAAGAGGATCAGACAGCAAATGAGCATGGCAGGTGCATGCTCAATCGCCGAGATTTTCTCATGTATAGCGGAACTGCTGTGGTTGCAGCAAGTACCGTCTCTCTCAGTCTCTTTCCGGGTACAGCCAAGGCGCGGGTAGTGGGTTACCCGCGTAAGAAAATCGGCAAATTGAGCGCACTGAAAGATAATCAGCTGGTGGGCTTTGTCTATCCCGATGAGAAGGCTCAAAACTTCCTCGTAAAGATGGATGGTGCCAAGGCCGGTGGTGGTCTTGGTCCAAAACGTGATGTTGTTGCGTTCAGCTATACCTGTACCCACCAGGGTGGCTCCATGGTAGGTACCTACAAGGCTGTTGGGCCGCATCGTGTAATGGGTCAATGCCCGCTGCATCTCTCCACCTACGATCTGACCCGCCACGGTATTATCGTGTCGGGTCAAGCCTACCAGAGCCTGCCTCAAGTGATGCTGGAACTGGACGGTGATGACATTTACGCCGTTGGCGTGATGGGCCTGATTTATGGCCGTCACGACAACCTGCAATCCTAGGAGGAAGGATAAGATGTCTACAAAATATTACCTCCCCAAGGACAAAACTCCGCTGCCACCAAAGAGTGCGGAAGTCCTTACGACCTGTTGTGACTACTGTATCGTTGCCTGCGGTTACAAGGTTTATCGTTGGCCATCCAATGCCCCAGAGGGTGGCGCCAAGGCTAATCAGAATGCCTTTGGGGTGGATTTCCCCACCGGTGCGCTACAGCCCTGGGTAGCCCCTACCCAGCATAATACGGTGCTGCATAAAGGCAAGCCGCACAATGTTGTCATTGTCCCCGACAGGGATGCCGAAGTGGTTAACATTAGTGGCGACTCCAGCATCCGCGGTGGTTGTATTGCTCAGAAGGTCTATAACCCTGACAAGCCAACCCGTGATCGCCTGATGTCACCCCTGATGCGCATCAATGGCATGTTGCAGCCTGTGAGTTGGGATCTTGCACTGACTGTTGCAGCAGAGGTAGGCAAGCATGTCATTAAAGATCATGGTGTCAATGCCTATTCGGTGAAGACCTACTCCTATCAGTACATGGAGAATACCTACGCGATCAAGAAGTATGCGCGTCGGCATATCAAAACTGCCAGCTTCACGTTTCACGATACCCCCTCTGATGTGACCTCCACGCCAGGCTTTCGTGATGCCGGGTTTGATAACTTTGGCCCAGCCTATAGTGATTGGCGTGATGCAGAGACACTGATTATTGCAGGTACTGATCCGTACGAAACAAAAAGCATCATCTTTACCCAGTACATCAAACCGGCCATTGATAATGGCCAAAAAACCATCTGGTTTAACCCGCGTGAAACGGCCGGTCTCTCCTATGCCAAGAGTCGTGGCAATGCCATTCATTTTCAGATCTATCCTGGTACAGACTCCCTGGTAATGGGGGCTATTGCCCGTGTCATTCTGGAAAATGGCTGGGAAGATAAGGATTGGATCGACAAGTGGGTCAACAACAGTTGGGAGTCCAGCTCTGGCTTTGGGCAAGGCACCCGTAATACCCCCTGGCAGTGGCGTACCACCTGGGGTAAATTCCAGACCAATGGCATGTATGGCAAGAAGGGCTATAAAGCCTGGGTTAGCTCTCAGAAAGAGTATGAGCCTGAAGAGGCCGCCAGGATTGCAGGTGTCTCAGCGGCTGATATTCGCAAGGCTGCTGAGTGGATGTCCAAGCCCAAAGCTGACGGCAGCCGCCCTAAAACCTCACTCGGTATTGAGAAGGGTTTTTACTGGTCCAACAACACAGGTAACACCAATGCGGTGAGCGCCCTGGCAATTACCGTGGGTGCGGGCGGTCGTCCGGGTCAGGTAGTGGGTCGCTTCGGTGGACACCAGCGTGGTGGCACAGGTGGCGGCAGCTACCCTCGCAACAAGTCACCTGAGAAGGTGCCGGGTCGCCGTCGTCGCTCTCTGGATACTGATCGCTGGCTGGTTTCAGGTCATACCCGCTTCGCCCATGTGATCGGTACCACCTGGATTCAGGCCATGGTTGGCACAGGGGGTCTCAACGCCAAGTTTGAAGAGCTGGTAACCAATAATCCAAACCAGGTTAGCTCTCATGACCAGGATAAGATCATTGCGACCCTGAAAGCGCGTGCTGACTCTGGCGGCATGGTGGTGATTAATCAGGATATCTACCTGCGAGATCCCATCGGCTCCAAGTATGCTGATATCGTCTTTCCAGCGGCTACCTGGGGCGAGGAGGATTTTACCCGGGCAAATGGTGAGCGTCGTATAAGGCTCTATTCAAAGTTCTATGATGCGCCGGGTGATGCCAAACCCGACTGGTGGATTATTGCTGAATTAAGCAAAAAGATGGGGTTTGAAGGCTTTGACTGGAAGGATGCCAACGAGGTTCTGGAAGAGTCGGCACGTTTCAGCCGAGGCAATCGAAAGTCTTACCACATGGTTATGGTTGCTGCCCATGCCGAGGGTAAAACCCTGCATGAGAAGCTGCGTGAGTTTGGCACCACCGGTATTCAGGGGCCAACCTACTACAACTACGAGACAGGGGAGCTGAGCGGCTCAGTCCGGCTGCATGACACCACCCTTACGGAAGCTGATCTGAAGAAAAAATATGGATCAAACGGCTTCCAGCGGGCAAATGTTGTGAACAAGAAGGTAACGCACTTCAACTCCCAGACCGGAAAGAACAACCTCCAGAAGCATCCCTGGAGTCTCTTCTCTGATTACTGGAGCTGGATGAAGCCTAAAGGCGATGAGTTGTGGCATACCAATGGTCGTATTAATGAGGTCTGGCAGTCAGGTTTTGATGACCTGCTGCGGCGTGCCTACATTGCCCAGCGCTTCCCTGAGAACTGGGTTGAGATCCACCCGGATGATGCCGCAGCCCGTGGCATTGAGGGGGGAGACCAGGTGGTCATGTACTCTGATCGTATCCCTAACTATGTCAACACCATCAAAGGCGTTGGTGGCAATGATTTTCAGTTCTCCGAGCTGATGAAGAATGGTCACATTGAACTCTCTGAGGGTGCGACGACTGCTGTGGCAATGGTCACCGATGCGGTTAAAAAAGGGGTGATCTTCTCCTACTTTCTCGACCCACGGCAGCCAAGCAACATCCTGCAAGGTCGTGTAGTGGATAATATCAGTGGTAACTACAACTACAAAATGGGTGTCGCCAGGATCAAGAAGATTGGTGAGTCAAAGTACAAGAAAGAGTTCCGCTCTTTCTCTTTTGCGCCACGTAATATTGTCTGATCTTTTAATTACACTCATTAACCTTGAGATTAATGCCGGAACTTCGGTTCCGCCATTTTTGTTTGGATGTTGTCAATGGCCACCAAAACTGACCCACTACTGGCCATTAACAGACCGGATCCTGATAGATATACTCCAGCTTCTGCCGCAACATCTCATCACCCTGAACCAATTGAGGATGGCTCCCCTCCTGCCAGAGCTGATACTCCCGATCACGCTTGTGGCGTTTTTTGAACCAGGAAAACGGCTTCAGCAGCCGCTCAACATTGTGTTCCTTCAGATAATCGATCAAGCAGCGGGCGGTGAATGATTTAAACTGCGCCAGCTCTTTTTCCAGGTTATTGCTCTACACAATCATATGCAGATGATTTTCGAGCATCACATAGCCGTAGATACGCCAGCCGTTTTCCCGCTGGCGGTGGGTCAGTGCTTCAAGGATGATCTCAGCAGTGGCGGGGCGCGCCGGTGCTGCATCCCCACGCAGCTCGTGGGGACGAGAAAAGACATTATCACCTAGGAGCCTGTCCGAGAATAGGAATCATGGTGAGGGGAAGATGGTTTGAGCCAGATTTTTTCATTATTTGAGGCGAATATTGGGCATATTTAACGAAAATAATGGAGAAATCTGGCCAAATCCAGCTTTTTCTCACTGTGGTTTCTATTCTCGGACAGGCTCCTAGCCAATAAGTCGAACCTCATACTGCTCAAATTTCTCATCCGTCGTCACAATCGTCAGGTTACGGGAGATCCCTGTGGCAAGAATAAACCGATCAGCCGGGTCTTTATGATGCATGGGCAAACTACAGGAGAGGAAGGCGATATCAGATGAAAGTGTAATGATTTGGATATCCTGGCTTTGTGTCAACTCACTGAACCACTCTTCTGCTGGCATTGAAAAACACAACTGCCCTTTTGAACATAACAGAGCTATCTCCCATGCAGATAAGGCAGATACATAGACAAAACGTGATTCATCAATGGCTGTTACTGCCTTTTCTGACAATTTACCACCGCCCTCTGCCAGCCAAATCAGCGCACAGGTGTCCAGTAAGAGGTCAGACATCCCAGTCTTCTGAGCTGGGAAGAGTTAAATCGCCTTCGACTTTTAAAGGTCTGAGTGAGGACGCTATCTCAGAACGTCTCTTTTTCTGATAGGGAATGATCTCGGCGATGGGCTTCCCAGCACGGCAGATTATTATATGCTCTCCTCCAGCTTCAACCCTGGATAACAGAGAGGATAGATTTGTTTTTGCTTCGTGGATGTTGACAGTTTTCATAATCCTCCAACAGGTTAGCTAACTTGGTTTAAGTTTTATCTTAGGCCGTTTTTCAGCGATGTCAAACCGTGTAGACCCGTAACCCTGTTGGAGAGAAACATCATAGGTCAGCAAGATGATCCAGATGAGGCGAAGCACAATCTGGGATTATGCAACCAGGCTCCTTAATTGAGGATGGCTGCCCCTTTTTCAGCTATCCTCTCTTTTCGCCAATTATGGGCAAATGCAATAGACTGCCCCACCCGTTAGCCAATAATGAAATGGAGTCCCCATGCCGCAGAAAATGACCACAACCACCAAGATCCTCGTCTGGATGGTCTGCGGGCTGGTGCTCGGCAGCCTGATCAACGCCTTCGCCTCTGATGT
>JALSJZ010000152.1 GCA_026989135.1 Sedimenticola sp.
TCATGCATCACAGGTTATACAGGCAGGGCTGACGCAACCGTTTGAGGTGCCGGATCAAGCTGCTTTTCTTGCCAATCGGCATCACCAGTTTATAGGTGCTCCCATTGCCGGTGGTTCAGAGCAGCCTCCATATCCTGATGCGAATAACAATGGCATTGATGATGAAAACTACAGCTGCCTTAACTGCCATGCACAAACCGAAGATGTTAATGGTGATCTGGTACTGACACAGGATTATCAGGACTGCCTGTTTTGCCATGTAGTAGATGGTGTCTCAATAACGGTGCATCACGATACGCCCAAAGCCAAAGAGGCATTGTGTGCCGAATGCCATGGCAGCCTGGTTCGCAACCTGGATGAAGGCCTGCCACCACCTGCTGATATACCCGGCATTATCACCCCCAGAGGAAGCAACAAACTGGGTGCAGATTTCAGCACAATAAATTCAGCTGGAACGCATCCAGGCAACTGCGACTTCTGTCATAACACCCAGGATGGGCAGTCCACTGGCACATTGATGCCATCCGTTTTAGGTGACATTACCGTCTTCCAAAATCGAAACAATCACCACAGCACGGGGATCCATGAAATTGAGGGATCCAGCAAAGGCTCGCCTTGCCAGTGGTGCCACATCATAGAGTGGCCGGCCTGGTATGAAGGCGATCCAGCCGCAGATAGAACACCCTGGCAGATGCGTGCGTGCCAGCGGTGCCATGATGCCACCTCACTGCATGGTATCGAGGTAGACACCATAGGTGATGGCATCGTCCCTGGTGCAGAGGCATACAACAGTGGTCACATTGGCAATCAGGATAACTGCTGGGGTTGCCATGGCAATGACAGTGATATGATTCCTGTCTACACAGGTGGTATGCCCGTGGTCACAGCAACAACACCACAGCTGGATGGCATCAGTGCAGTCACCTGGAAACAAGGCACCGAGTTTGTTCTGGATCTAAAAGGCAATGGCTTCATCAACCAGGGTGAAGAGTATGATCCTTTAACCGGCAATACGACACAAACCACCTTTATGCCAACGGTACAGCTGACGGGGAGCGATGGTGACATCACTATACTAACCCCCTTTACAGCAGAAGCTGGCTTTATAAGTGTGACCATTCCATGGCTGGCTGATGGCAATTACCAGATTCAGGTCAAAAAGGGCAATAAGCTCAGTAACCCTATTGGGGCGACTATCACACCACGTATAATTCTCGGCACTGCACCATTATGCCTGCAAAGATTCAATATCGTCTTCCTTCGAGGCGAGGGTTTTAGCATGCACCTGCCCGGCTCAAATACCGGAACCCGTATCATCACCGGCGACGGCGTTGATCCCGATTTTCTTTACTTCTGGAAAGACGACATGATTGCAGCCATATTCTATGGCGGATGCCCCAGCGAAATTATAGTAACCAATGTATTTGACTCCATCACTCTGGAGCCGGTGGTTTGGTAGTATCATGTTTGGAGTCTTGCTGGCAGACCGTTAAACCCTATGAGGATTGTCAGCCACTGAGGGCGCAGGATAGCGTGGAAAAATAATATTGAGAAAAGGCTGAAAAAAGCGGTCTCAGGCATAGCAACAGCTGATCGGATCCATGGCAGAGCAGGAGGATGAAAAGTTGATAAGAGTATGGCAGCGTATTGCACTGGTCATGATCCTGTTGGGGGTTGTGGGCTGTGCGACCAACCCGGTGACCGGCAAGGATGAGCTGACCTTTATCTCTGAGTCGAAAGAGCTTGAGATTGGAGAGAAGCAGTATCTGCCCAGCCGCCAGATGCAGGGCGGGGATTACAATCTGGATCCTGAGCTGACCCGATATGTCAGTCAGGTCGGGCAGCGGCTGGCGGCTGTGAGTGATCGCAAGCTTCCTTATGAATTCTCTGTGGTGAATGACTCTACCCCCAACGCCTGGGCGTTGCCGGGTGGCAAGATAGCGGTGAATCGCGGGCTGCTGCTGGCGTTGGAGAGTGAAGCGGAGCTGGCGGCGGTATTGAGTCACGAAATTGTCCATGCCGCTGCCCGGCACGGTGCCCAAGGCATGGAGCGGGGGCTGTTGTTGCAGAGTGCGGTGCTGGTGACCGGGATGGCGGTGCAGAGCAGCGACTACTCGCGCATAGCGGTGGGTGCTGCATCGGTGGGTGCCAATCTGCTGAACCAGCGCTACTCCCGCAGTGCCGAGAGTGAATCTGACTATTACGGCATGCTCTATATGGCTCGGGCAGGCTATGACCCTGCGGCGGCAGTAAAGCTGCAAGAGACCTTTGTGCAGCTATCCAAATCAGCAAAGAGGCAGCCGCAGTGGTTTGCAGGGCTGTTTGCCAGCCATCCCCCTTCAGAAGAGCGGGTGAGACAGAACCGGGAGACACTGCGCAAACTGGGAGCAAAGGGCGGTGACTGGGGGCGGGCGCGTTACCAGCGTATGCTGGCCGGGCTGAAAAAATCAAAACCAGCCTATGACGCCCTGGAAAAGGGGCTAAAGGCGTTGCAGGATGGTGATGAGCGGCAGGCCCTGAAGCTGGCCAACAAGGCGATTGCCATTGAGCCGCGAGAGGCGCTCTTCTATAGCCTGTTGGGCGATATTCGCTACCAGCAGAAGCGCTATCGAAAGGCGTTGAAACACTATAATCAGGCATTGGATCGGAATGATGGCTTTTTTCGCTATTATCTGGAGCGGGGTGTCACCTGGGATAAGTTAGGCAACATCCAGCGGGCGCGGCAGGATCTGAAAAAGAGTGCTGAACTGCTGCCTACGGCGATTGCCTATAATGCCCTGGGTCGGCTGGCACTGGCATCCGGCAGCCGCAAGCAGGCAAAAACGTATTTTGCCCAGGCCGCGGGCTCTCGCTCACCAGCCGGGGTAGAGGCTGCCACTGCGCTGGTGCGCCTGGATCTGCCGGACAACCCGGGCCGTTATCTTCAAGCCCGTCTACAGCGCCTCAACAGCGGTGAGATGATTGCTGTGGTGCAGAATCAAACCAAAATGCCGGTGCACAACGTGGGCGTTGGTGTGGGGCTGCGCAGCCCCGGTGGGCGGCTCTCCAATATGACCAGGCACAGTGTTTGGGGGATTATTCGCCCGGGTGAAACGGCTCGAATCCGGCTGGGCATCCGGCTGGAGAGCGCAAAGCAGCTCCGCAGCTATGGTGCTGCAGTGCTTGGGGCGGAGATTGCAGATGAAAACAGCCGGAATTAGCATGTAACTATTCAGCTCACCCCTGAAATCCGCCATTTCGGTGTTACAAAATGATCATTTACACTTGTAAACTCACATTTTGCGCCTTGAACTGACGGATTTCAGGGGCAACCTGAACAGTTACAGGCGATTTTGTAAGGGTGCTGAATAGTTACATTAGCGTTACCTTTTCTGCTGCAGGTTTGAGAGAATAGATAGAGCTGCGGTAATCCAAGCAAAAATGCCCATATCGGAGGTGGCACAATGAAGAAAATCATAATTGGTGGTGTAGTGGTTGCGCTCGTGGGCGTGGTGGTCGCCCTGTTCTACATCTCCAACAACCTGAATGCGCTGGTGGTGCAGACGGTTGAGACCTTAGGCAAGCCGGTTACCCAGACGGAGGTGAAGCTTGAGTCGTCTGACATCTCCTTCCTGTCGGGAGAGGGGAGCCTGCATGGACTGTTTATCGGCAACCCGGCCGGCTATAAAGGACGTAGCGCATTTGAGCTGGGTACATTAGCGGTTGCGCTGGACTCCGAGACGATCGCGGACGATGTCGTGGTGATTAAATCCATTGATATCAATGCACCGATAGTGACCTATGAGCCGGGCGGCGCAGCAGGGTCAAACCTGCAACAACTGATGAATAATGTGGATGCCTATATTGCCAAAGCTACTGGCGGTCAGAGCAAGGTGGCTTCTGCAGAGCAGGGTCAGGCTCCACAGGAGAGCGGCTCGAAAATAGTGATCAACCGGGTGACACTCAGCGGCGGGAAGATCAGGATTGTGACGCCGCTGTCGAGCGAAGGGCTGACGGTGCCGCTGCCAAAGATTGAGCTGACAGATCTGGGTAGAGACAAGGGCGGCATATCGGCTGCGGATGCCTTCAAGATGGTGATGGAGAAGGTGCTGGCCGCATCCAGTGGTGCCGTGGCAGGCCCGTTGGCTGATATTAAGGGACAGCTTAAAGAGCAGGTGGACAAGCAGGTCTCTGATATTACTTCAAAGGTAGAGGATGCGACCAAAGGGCTGCCCGGCGGGCTGGATCAAAAGGCGGGCGATCTTGGTGGTAAGTTGAAGGGGCTTTTCTAGTACTCCTTCAAGGTGATAATGTCGGGTTCAGCACTCCTGTGGTGTTTCGCGGCAAGACACAGTGCGCAGGCAATGGCCATAGCCCTTGTCAAGCGCTGTAACGCAGCAGCGGGACACCACAGGAGTGCCCGAAGGGTTGGCCTGTCAGCACCCATGGCTGCGTTGCACCTCTTGCTAAGGACTACGGCCATTAGCTGCGAGGTGCGCCTTGCCATGGGTGCTGACAGACCAACTGAACCCGACATTATCACCTTGAAGGAGTGCTAGCTCAGCGGTATTGATTGGGTTTGCTGCTGGGGTATCCGCTTGATATCCCAGTTTGCCACTGCCCACTGCCAGAGCTCCTCCAGGGTTGCGGGCTGCTCATCGGGTAGTGGCTGATGCAGAAAATCCAGTGCAGCCAGTAGTGCGGGCAGGGGTGCTTTCTGATCAACTGGCAGAGCCTTGGCCTGTTTGCTGAGCTTGCTGCCGGTCGCGTCTACAGCGAGTGGCAGATGGGCATAGCCCGGTGCCGGATGGCTCAGCAGTCTCTGAAGATAGAGCTGGCGGGGGGTGGAGTGCATCAGGTCTGCCCCCCGCACAACATGTGTGACCCCTTGCCAGGCATCGTCAACCACCACGGCCAGCTGGTAGGCGAAGAGTCCGTCGCTGCGGCGGATGATAAAATCCCCCACCTCTTGCGCTATGGATTGTTCTATCTTCCCCTGAATCTCGTCCATAAAACCGATGGGCAAGTCCGGGGTGACGAGCCTGATCGTGCGCGCCTCACATTCAGCAGGCAGACCGGCACGGCAGGTGCCAGGGTAGATGATCCCCTCCGCACCTGGCCGCCCCTGTTGGGCAATCCCCTTGCGACTGCAACCGCAGGGGTAGCTATGTCCCTGTAGCTGCTCCAGCGCGGCCTGGTAGGCTGCGGTGCGCCGGCTCTGGTAGAGCACAGCGTCATCCCACTCAAACCCAAAGGCATCCAGGGTGCGAAGAATATCATCGGCAGCACCGGGCACCTCTCTGGGCGGGTCAATATCCTCCATTCGAACCAGCCATCTCCCGCGATTGGCGCGGGCATCGAGATAGCAGGCAACAGCAGCGATCAGTGAGCCAAAATGCAGCGCACCTGTGGGAGAGGGGGCAAAGCGTCCACAGTATGGGGGGGCGGTGGAAGGCATAAGTTAAAAGCCGGCGACTGCCGGCTTTTAAGAGGTACGCAGTGGGGTTGATTCAGCCCATCTGTTTTTCCCTGATCTCATCCAGGGTTTTGCAGTCGATACATTGCGTGGCCGTGGGACGAGCCTCCAGGCGACGGATGCCGATCTCGACCCCGCAGGAGGTGCAGTAGCCGTAGTCGTGGTTGTCGATGCTGGTGATGATTTCACTAATCTTCTTCAGCAGCTTGCGCTCCCGGTCACGGGTGCGCAGCTCGAGACTGAATTCTGACTCTTGAGAGGCGCGATCATTTGGGTCTGGAAAATTGGCTGCTTCATCCCGCATGTGATGGACGGTGCGATCTGCCTCCTCCATCAGACTCTGCTTCCAGGCCTCCAGGATCTTTCGAAAGTGGGCTTCCTGCGCCTCATTCATATACTCTTCGCCATCTTTGGCCTGGTAGGGCGCTATGCCGAATGAGTAATCCTGTTCGGTTGTGTTTTTTGCTGTCATCCAACAACTCCTGCGAACCTCAATAAATAAGGGCGCTACATATACCAGAATAGACAGGGGTCGGCAAGAAGGATCTGACACCCATGCCGGGAGATGGGTTTTTTTATGGCGCTTCAGACACCGCTGGCCCGGGTCTTATTTGGGCCAGCGGTGATGCTTCTATGCAGGCCTTACTGTTGCATACGCTGTTTGTGTCTGGCCTGTCCCGCAGCAAACTCCTCTGGGGTCAGTTTTCCGTTACCGTCACCATCCACATCAGCAAAGGAGGGGGCGGTTTTCAGCCCCTTCATGGGATAGCCCTGCTTAGCTCGTTCACCGATTCGTAGGCTGCGCGCCTCATAAAACTCTTTTTCGGTGATGCCACCATCGCCATCGAGATCAAACTCGGAGAAGGCAGGCATATTCTTTCCCATGCAGGGGCCAGAGCCTTTGCCTGCTCCCTGCCCCATTCTGCTCTGGCGTTTCTGCATCTGGATCTGTTGCCCTGCGGCCAGCTCTTGCGGGCTTAGCTGGCCATCCTTGTTGGTGTCGAATGAGGAGAAGGCAGGAGCTTTGCCAGCACGGCGCATAGGGCGGCCTTCAGCCGCCCGTGCCTGCATACGCTGACTGCGGATCTGCTGGAACTCCTGTTCGCTGATGGCGCCACTGCCATCGACATCATACGCAGCAAAAGGGATTGGGCCGCGTTCAGGAATGGCCGCTGTCTCTGCTGCAACTGAAGTGATGCTGATGGCAACTCCGGCTATTAGAGTCAATGCAATTGATTGTTTAAGAATCGTCATGTCAATCTCCTGGTTTTGTGGATAGATAAACTACTTCTCCACAGCAACCCAGCCAAAATCGCTGAAGATGCTGAAGATGGCTGGTACAACGAACAGCACCAGCAGTGTTGCCACCAGCAGGCCAAAGACGATGCTGGTGGCCAGTGGAGTCAGGATCTGCGCTTGCAGGCTGCTCTCCATCAAAAGAGGTGTCAGTCCCGCCACGGTGGTGAGAGATGTCAGCAGGACAGCGCGGAAGCGCTCCCGGCTGGCGATCTTTGCCGCTTCCGGGATGGGGATGCCTTCACGGGCGCGCAGTTTCAGAAACTCGACCAGCAGGATCGAGTCGTTGACCACGATACCGGCCAGCGAGACGGCCCCCATGATGCTGGGCATCGACAGATCCAGGCCCATTAAAAGATGGCCCCAGATCACGCCGATCATCGCCAGCGGGATGGTCAGCATCACCGCCGCCGGTTCGATGTAGCTGCGGAACTGGAAACTGAGCAGGATGAAGATGCCGACCAGCCCGATCAGAAAGCCCCGCGCCATCGAACCACTGGTCTTGTTCGACTCCTCCGCCTGCCCCTCCAGCAGGAAACGGAGATCGGGGTAGTGCTGCTGCAGCTCCGGCAGGAAGTCGCGCTGGGTGACGGCCAGGATCTGATTGGCGTTGCCCAGTGCGGTATCCATATCGGCAGTGATGGTAACGGTTCGCACCCCCTGCACCCGCTGAATGCGCCCATAACCCCGGCCCAGCTCGATATCGGCCACGGTGCTGAGTGGCACCTGGTCGCCCCGGGCGGTGAGGATGCGGAAGTTGCGCAGGTCATCCAGGCTCTCCTGGCTCGGCTCGGTGAGCGCGACCGTGATCTCGTAGGAGTCGGTCTCAGTCTCGACCTGATCAGCGGTGATGCCATAGAAGGCGGCGCGCAGCTGGTTGGCGATGGTGGCCGCGTCCAGTCCGAAGGCGAGGCTGCCATCCTTCAGATGCAGGCGGATCTCCGGCTTGCCGGGGCGCAGGTCGTCACTCATATTGATGATGCCAGGGTACTGCCGCAGCCACCCCTGCAGCTCCATCGAGGCCGCCTTGAGCTGCTTCAGATCGCGCCCCTGCAGGCGGATCTCGATAGCGATGCCGGCCGGCCCGGCCTGCGGCTCCTTGAAGTTGAGGCTGATGACATCGGGAATCTCACCGACCTCATCCCGCCAGCGTTGCAGATAGTCATCCACCCGGCCGACCCGGCTGTCGCTACCCAGGATATCGACGCTGATGGTCGCCACATGGGTCCCTTTTTCACCGGCATCGAGATTCTGGTTATAGCGGATGGTGACATCCTCTATCAGCCGCTGCTCTTCGGGTTGCAGCGGGGCGTAGTGGTCATTGACCCGCTCCAGCGCGGCGGTGATCTCCGCCACCACCGCCTCGGTCCGCTGCAGCGGCGTGCCCTGTGGCAGCAGCAGACGGGCCTCGAAGGCGTCGCCGTCGATATCGGGGAAGGCGATCCGCTTCAGGTGGCCACCGGCCAGCATACCGATCGAGGCGATGAAGAGCGCCAGGATCAATCCGACAAAGAGGTAGCGCCAGTGGATTACCGTGTCGATGGCGCGGCCCAGAACCTCATGCCGCAGGTGCTCAATAGAGGCATCAAAACGCTGCCGGAAGCGGGAGGGTTTGTCATGCTCATGGTTTTTCAGCGCATGTAGCAGATGGTGGGGCAGGATCAGAAAGGCCTCGATCAGGCTCACTGCCAGTACCGCGATCAGCACCACCGGGATCACCTCCAGCACCTTGCCCATGTTGCCGCTGAGGAAGGCCAGGGGGGCAAATACCGCGACCGAGGTGAGAAAGGATGAGACCACACCCGGCATCACCTGTTTGGTGCCATCGACGGCGGCGTGAAAGGCCGATTTCCCCTTGCGCAGATGGGTGGCGATATTCTCCGCGATGACAATGGCGTCATCCATCAGCAGGCCGAGCGAGAGCAGCAGCGCCACCATGCTGATCATGTTGATCGACTGCCCCATCAGCGACATGATGAAGAGGCCGCCGAGAAAGGAGACCGGCAAGCCCATGGCGACCCAGAAGGCGAAGCGCACCTGAAAAAAGAGCCACATCACCAGGAACACCAGCACCAGCCCCTGCAGCCCATTGCTGCTCAATATCTGCAGCCGGTCGCGCACCACGGTCGAGCTGTCGTTGGTCAGCGCAAAGTGGATATCGGGCGGGGCCAACCGCTGCTCGCGCTCGACAAAGCTCTTGACCGCCTCGAAGACACGCAGCGTATCCTCTGTTTTCGCCTTGTTGATCTGTAGCAGCGCCGCCCGCTGGCCATTGAAGAGGATCTTCTCCTCATCCAGCTCGAAGCTGTTCTGAATGGTGGCGATGTCGCCCAAGCGGATCTCGCTGCCGCTGCCGCCGCCGATGATGACCAGATCATCCAGCCCCTGCAGGCTGCCGCGCTGATCCATGAAGCGGATCAGATAGTTGTGCTCGCGGGTCTCGATCGAGCCGACCGGGAGGTCGATATTTTGCCGCGCAATGGTGTTGGCCAGATCGCTGATACTGAGGCCGTGCCGCCGCAGCATCTCGGCGGAAACCTCGATCTGCAACTGGTGCTCGGAGAAGCCGGAGAGGATCACCTGGGAGATCAGTGGCAGCATCTGCAGCCGATCCTTTATCTCATCGGCATAGGCCTTCAGTGCCGGCGGCGTGAGCGGCCCG
>JALSJZ010000153.1 GCA_026989135.1 Sedimenticola sp.
GCCAGTAAATTTGCCCTGGAGGGGTTGACCGACACCCTGCGCCTGGAACTGCAGGGGAGTGGTATACATGTCTGCCTGATTGAACCCGGCCCTATCGAGAGCCGATTCAGAGCCAATGGCTATGCCATGTGGAAACAGCATATCGATGCCACACAGAGCATTCATAAAAAAGCATACGAGGTGATGATTCAGCGGCTGCAAAAAGAGGGGGCGGCCACCCCTTTTACCCTGCCACCGGAGGCGGTGGTAAAAAAGCTGATCCATGCCCTGGAGAGCCCACGACCCAAAGCCCGGTATTATGTCACCTTCCCCACCCACCTGTTTGGGCTGCTCAAGCGGCTTCTGACCACCAGGGCGCTGGATCGCCTGCTGTTAAAGGCATCCGGGGGCGGATCCCGGTAACCCAATCAAGCCAGGGTACCGGCAAAGTAGCGCTCCAGAAACTCATCAAAAGCGCAGTTGTCGGAGGCTTCGATCTCCCGCTGACGCTGCTGGGAGAGCCGGCTCTCCTGCAGATAAAATGCCTCTCTCTCCGAAGAGAGGCTCAGGCTGCACAGGTAGCTTTTATGCATCTGCGACATACGTCTGGCAAAGCTGAAAAAGCCTTCATTGTGCTGTTGCATCTGCGCCAGCACACGCGCTGAAAGAGTAGCCTCTGGATCGCATACCGCCTGCTGGCTGGCAGCCAATGCCTGCTGATAGGGCTGCGCTGGCTGATTGGCATCCAGCTGCTCACTGATCGCCTGCATGCCGTCACACAGCTCACGAGCCCATGCTGCCAGCCCTATCTGCTGGCCATTTCGCTGCAACTCAAGCGCTGGATCCCGTCCCAGATGCGCTGTTTTCAGCAGGTTGCTGTCAATGGCCTGTTGTTCTAAATGGTTGATCGGCGGACTCTCCCGCAACAGACAATAGAGCATGAAAATCTCCAGGAAACGGATCTGCTTTTCATCCACCCCGGCAGGCTCAAACAGATTGACATCCATTGATCGCAGCTCCACATAACGCACACCGCGCTGGCTCAGCGCCTGGGTCGGCATCTCATACAACCCCGGCACCTGCTTGGGGCGAACCGTGCTGTAGTACTCATTCTCGATCTGCAGTATGTTGCTGTTCAGCTGTTCATAGCGTCCAGCCACCTTTACGCCAATCTTCTCCCACAAGGGGGAGGAGGAGTTAATGGCGCGCCGGAGCGATGCAACATAGTCTGCCAGACTGTCATAATTGGCTTTGATCCCCACGCCCGCCTCTTTGCTATTGGTATAGCCTATATCCCCCATCCGCAGCGAGGTTGCATAGGGTTCAAAATAGGTAAACGCATCAAACTCCTGCAGATCGGTTGCGTGGCCATTCAGAAAGCTCTTGCAGATGGCGGGGGAGGCTCCAAAAAGATAGGGGATCAGCCAGCCAAAGCGTTGCAGATTACGAACCAGACCCAAATAGGCATCATCAATAAAGGCTCTGGCGGGGCGTCTGTCCCGCTCCAGCTCCTGGTAGACGGGCCAAAAGCGCTCCGATACCGAGTAGTTGAAGTGCACCCCGGCAATCACCTGCATCATCCGCCCATAGCGGTGGCCAAGCCCCCGGCGGTAGACCGTTTTCATCGCCCCAATATTCGATGTGCCATATTTTGCAATGGGTATGTTTTCACCACCGGCCAGCACACAGGGCATGCTGGCCGCCCACAGCAGCTCATCGCCCAGATGCTGGTAGGTGAAGACCTGTGTATCGACCAGAAAAGAGAGCAGCTCTGGTATATCGTTGAGCGGCGGCGTTATAAACTCCGTTAGCGCCTCTGAGTAGTCGGTAGTGATGTAGGGGTGTGTCAATGCAGAACCCAATGGTGCAGGGTGCAGGGTGCTGGCAATTGCCCCATCAGGGGAGACCCGCAGGCTCTCTTTTTCCAGACCAATCTGTCCCTGTTGCAACAGGTGCGACTGCCTGGCATTAATGAGAGATGCCAAGCGCTTTTCAACAGCTTGAGACAAAGATAGAGGCCCTGTGTATGTTTTTATGTTTAAAAAGAAGCTGGCACTGGTGCCAAACAGGAGAGGGATTATAACGCAGGGGTTGAATATCTACCCTGGCAATTTTTTGTGCTGTGGTTTGGGCTTTTCATCTATGGGATCAGCAGCCCGCTCTACTCAACATGCAGTCCGGCACAGAGTTGGCCATCTTTTCTGCGCCATCAAGCGGCAATCCGCTGGCATGCTGTGATTGTTGCAAATGGATAAAGTCAGAGAGGATATAGGCCGCTTCATTGATCATGATCTGATCAATCTTCTCATCATCCCCATGGTCGGCAGGCGCAGCCGCCTCATCACCACTGCGATCCATTTTGGCGCGTGGTTTCAGCCCTATGGCAACCCGGTAGCGGTTCCGGTTTTCCCGGATCTTCTCATCCCGCTCATTCCATTTTATCCTGCGTTGCGCCTCGAGCAGGCTTACCGTATGTTGCTCACGAACAGCCTGGATCAGCGCCTCCTCTTCCACCAGCATGCGAAACCCTGCATCTGACTCTATGCGTTTGAGATGACGCTCTCTCAGGTAGGTTGGATCGGTTGTGCCTTCCGGATTGAACTGGGCCGCCTCAATCTGAGCCCAGGGCAGTGCATTATCCAATGAGCGCTCACCATGATCCGCCGCACTGGGTGCTGTAGGGAAGATAATATCGGGCACTACGCCACGAAACTGTGTGCTGCCACCACTGATGCGGAAAAACTGAGCCATCGTCAGGCGCAGCCTTCCCAGCTCTGCCGTCCCGATGGCCACCAGACGATCCAGATCGACCAGTGTCTGCACCGTGCCTTTGCCAAAGGTCGGCTCGCCGATAATGATCCCCCGCCCATAATCCTGAATGGCACCGGCAAAAATCTCTGATGCAGAAGCGCTGTTACGGTTCACCAGCACGGCCAGCGGCCCACTGTAGGCCACCTTAGGGTCCGGATCCGATTCAACATCGACCTTTCCCAAGGTGTTTTTCACCTGCACCACCGGGCCGGATTTGATAAAAAGGCCGGTCAGCTCTGTGGCTTCTGCCAGCGAACCGCCCCCATTCTGGCGAAGATCGACCACCACGCCATCCACCCCTTCACGGGTCAGTTCCGCCAGTAGTTTGCGTACATCACGGGTTGTACTGCGGAAATCCTTGTCACCTCTGGCATAGGCCTGGAAATCGCGGTAGAAGGTGGGGACATCAATCACGCCAATGCGTAGCCCCTCCATATTATCAAGCCCTTCAATAATGCGCTTTTTTGCCGCCTGCTCTTCCAGCTTGATCTTGTTCCGCACAATCGTGACGGTTTTTAAGGGATCACCTATGGTTGCATCTTTTGGCAGGATCTGTAGTCGCACGACACTCCCTTTAGGGCCACGGATCAGCTCAACGACATCCTGCAGCCGCCAGCCGACCACATCGACCATGTCATCATCATCCTGAGCCACGCCGGATACCCGATCCCCGGCCTTTATCTGGCCACTAAGATCCGCCGGCCCACCGGGGACGACGCTCTGTACAGCGGTATATTCGTTTTTGATCCGCAAAACTGCACCGATTCCCTCCAGTGAGAGCCGCATGCTGATGTCAAAATTCTCAGAGATACTGGGCGACATGTAGGCGGTATGTGGCTCAATGCTCAAGGTATAGGCATTGATAAAGAGTTGAAATACATCATCTGCATTCAGCTGGTTGGTTCGCCGCAAAATACCTGAATATCTCTCTGTAAGGGTCTTACGAATCGCTTCGTCATCCTTATCTGCCATGCGCAGGCTCAGCACATCATTCTTTACCCGCTTGCGCCAAAGCGTATCCAGCTCACTCTGATTGGCAGCCCAGGGGGCTTCACTCCGGTCAAAGCGGTATGCCTCATCCCTGGAGAAATCAAACTCCTGTTCCAGCAGTTTGAGCGCATGCTTTATCTGATGGTTAACCCGTGTGCGATAGGTGCGAAAAACGTCAAAGGCGGGATCAAGCCGCGCCTGCTTTATGGCATCATCCAGCTTTGTCTCATAACTTGAAAAGGCGGCCACGTCTGCCTCTATAAAGAAGCTGCGGTTAGGATCCAGTGTATCCAGATAGCGCTCCAGCATCTGACGCGAGAGCGCATCATCCAGCGCCACATCCCGATAGTGGTATTTGCTGATGACATCTGTAATCACAACCGCTGATTGCCGATGCGAACGGTGCGGGTAGAGTTCACTAATGGGAACCGCTGTCACAACCGCCCATAGTGGCAGGCTTATCACTGACAACAGAAACAGAAATAGACTTTTATGCAGCCTCATAAATGACCTTTTTGTGAATTGGGTGTCGGCCTGACCTATATATTTTTCAATGGGTTGCCGCCTTGCATAGTATTAAGTTTAGCATGCGCTTTGCCATAACGGACAGAGAAGGGGGGGCGAAGTTCATGTGGCAATGAGATAGAGCGCTCATCTTCCGGCGCTATCACGCCATGGCGTATCAAAAAATCAATAATCACCAGATTACAGTTGGGCTTGAATTCATCGGTATCACGCACCACCTGCACCACCTTCTCGACCGGCCACAAAGAGAATGATTCAACCTCGCCATCTGTGCATCGGGGCTGAAATTCGGCTGTCAGTTCAAGATCATAACAGTAGAGCGTATCGGGCTTATAACCCTGCGCAGTCTCTGCATTATAGGTTACTGCCCCTACCGGCCGGGCAATGGCTGCCAGCTCTGGGGGGATGCCGGCCTCCTCCCAACACTCTTTTTTCAGGTTCTCTTGCAGCGTGATACCATGCGGCAAACCACCTGCAACCAGGTTATCCAGTTTGCCAGGGAAATGGTGCCGGTCTGAGGCGCGCTTGGCCACCCACAGTTTTATCCCCTGCTCACTGCGCACAAAGCCGTTAATATGCTGCCCAAAGGCGCGCACACCAAAGCAGGCGGCGGCGGCTCGGTCGATCAAAAACAGCCCCTGCTCCCGTGTTGTGGCGGTTACCACATACTGCTCACCGTGCAGGTGACTTAAAACATCCCTCTCCACCAGCACGGTGAGCACCTTCGCCACGGCCTCACTGCGCATAGTAAAGGTATCCAGCTTTGCGGCCAATTCAACCGCATCATTAGAGACCACAAACACATCTGGCCATTCATACAGCCGCTGAGAAAAGCTGCGTTTTACCTGGCCTACGATCGTGTCATCAACAATAAAGGGTAAAAAAGCGGCTGGATTAAAATTATTACAGGCTTGAATATGGTCGAGGTAACTCACAGGTAAGATTCCATTTTTTATTATTCAACAACTGCCGGACAAGCAGCCCCTATACTGTTGGCAGGCGATTACAACCCAAAATGCACTTCACAATTTAATCCAGCCGGTACTTTGAAGCCCGGATTCGGCATCTCCACACGAACCCCAAAGGTCGCGCTGGCGGCATCAATCATCTGATCTACAACTGTCACAGTACCTGTAAATTGCCCTTTCATGGGGGCTCCCAGTTTAATCCCCACCTTCATCCCTTGTTTGATTGAGCCGTAATAGTCCGCCTGCATAACAATTTCGGCATACAGGGGGTTTAATCTTACAAGTTTTAATATTGGGTCAGAGGAGACATACTCCCCAACATTGATGTTGCGTGCGACAACCACGCCATTGATTGGGCTATAGATCGTGCGCTGTTTCAAGCGTGCTTCAGCCTCTCTGACCTCCAGTGCGGCAAGATGCTGTTCCGTAACAAGCTCATCCCGTTCATGTGCAGACAGCAGCCCCTGGCTGATCAGGTGCTTATTTCGTTCAACCTTGCGGGCAGCAAATTTGGCCTTGGCATTGGCCAGTGCTACAACGGCCTCTTCCAGACTGGTCTCCAGCAACACCAGGCTCTCTCCCTGTCTGACCTTGCTGCCTCTGCCCACATAGACCAACTTGGCCACGCCGGGCACCTGGCTGGCAACCTCCACCTCCATGCTGGGCTCCAGCACGCAACCCAGCTGGCCTTTTTCTACAGGGGCTGCCGACGCACTCAAAGGCAACAGCAGCGATACCATCAACAATCCAGTTCGACCTATCATTCACTTTCCTCACACACCTCGACCGGCAAAAGAGAGCATTTCACTCTGTTGCTCATCGGCCTTCAATAATTCACCACGCCGTTTGGCATAGAGTCGTTCCAATCGTTTTTGCTCAATTGTCATTATCCACAGCCCCAGACTGTTACACAGCAGACGATTGGTCTTCAGGCCGCTCAGCAAAAACCGCCCCAGGCTGTTGCCTTGCCAGCTTCTCAATACAAAATCATCCAGGGAGACCATGGTTTCATAACTGCCAGCATCTCCTTGGCGGGCGCTTCTCCCTTCCAGTTGGCGATCGATTCTGCCGGCCTCATGAAACTCGGTCAGAATAACGTAGAGTCCGCCGGCTGCCTCTACATCGGGAGAGAGTTTGATGTCGGTACCGCGCCCCGCCATGTTTGTGGCTATCGTGACCTGGCCTGCCTGACCCGCCTGAGCCACAATCCTGGCCTCATCGCCATCCTGCTTGGCATTGAGCACCTGATGCTCAATACCTGCTTCATTTAGCAGTTGGCTAAGACGCTCTGAAGCACCCACCGAATGGGTACCCACCAGCACCGGCCGCAAGAGCGCCTTTAACTCCAGGATTTTAGAGAGCACCGCCTGCCACTTTTGCTCGATATTCGGGTAGACCTGTCTGCCCAGGTATCTGCGTCGGCAGGGTTTGTTGGTCGGAACCCTAACGACCGGCATCTCATAAACCGACCAGAACTCACTGGTCACCTCTTTGGCCGTACCCGTCATTCCCCCCAGATGGTGATAAAGACGAAAAAAGCGCTGGTAGCTGATACGAGCCAGCGTCTCTCTGGCTTTTGTGGGTTCACACTCCTCCTTGATCTCGATCAGCTGGTGCAGCCCCCGCTCCCAGGCGCGATCTGGCATCACCCTGCCGGTATGTTCATCAATAATCTGTATCTTGCCATCCCGCACCAGGTAGTGTTTATCACGCTTGAACAGGTAGTGCGCCAACAGTGCCTTGTTCATCAGCTCCAGCCGCCGCACACTGCCTATCCAATAGGGGCTCAAGGTCTGTGTACGTTCCATGACAAGAGCCTCTCCTTCAGCAGTGAGCTTTGCCTGTCGCTGCTGCAGGTCAAGATGATAGTGCTCGCCCTCCAGCAGCTCTGCGGCCAGCTCTATCGCCTGGTGATAAACACGCATCTCCTCGCGGTTGGTGATCTCCTGACCGGAGATAATCAACGGGGTTCTGGCCTCATCCATCAGAACGCTGTCCGCTTCATCCACAATGCCAAAGTGCAGCCCACGCATCAACAGTGCACGCAATACGCCCTCCTCCCCTTTCAGACGCTCTGCATGCAGGTGCAGTGGATTGTGTTTCTCCTTCAGCTGTATCAGATCCTTCAAGTAATCAAAGGTAAGCTCCTTGTTGGTGCAATAGACTACATCGCAGGCATAGGCCCTGCGTCGCTCTTCCAGGCTTTTTCCCTGAACAATCTCTCCCACACTCAGGCCCAGAAAGCGGTACACGGGCAGCATCAATTCGGCATCACGTTTTGCAAGGTAGTCATTCACTGTGATCACATGCACGGGGATACCCGCAAGTGCAGCAGTGGCAGCAGGCAGGGTGGCCGCCAGGGTCTTGCCCTCTCCCGCCATCATCTCTGCAATGCTGCCGTGAAAGAGCGCCAGGCCACAGAGCAACTGGCTATCAAAGTGGTACATACCCAGCCTCCGACCCGCCACCTCCCTTACCAGGGCAAAGGAGTAGCTCAATAGTTCATCGGTATGACCTGCATGATGCAGCCTCCGGCGAAGCCGTTGTGTCGCCTCCTTAAGCTGCTGATCGGAGAGCGGGCAAAGCTCATCTGCCCATTTATGGATTGGCGATAAAAAGCGCCTGTGGCGTTGCAAACGAGCTTGCAGAGGCCGCTTGAACCAACCGGCCAGCCAGTGGCCAACGCACTCTAACTTACTTCGCTTGGCAACCTTTCTTTGCGGGCGCATCACTGGGGATCGGGGAAGCAGCAGCGGACGCCTATACATCAAGTTGCCTCAGAAAAACCCGCCTGATTACACGATACCAGCGCCAGGCCAGTGGCTCTGGATTATGTTTAAAGAGCACATAGACGCGCTCCTCAATGCGGCTAATGGGGGCATTCTGAAGGGTAAGATCCACCCGAAAATAGTTGCGTAGGCTACGCACTCCATCCGGGGCATTTGGATCAACAGCAATTCTGCCGCCACCCTCAACAGCAAGCACTTTGCTGGGCAGCTCTCTTGTGCTTGACGGCACGATGCGTCTGATCTCGGCGGAATAACGCTGGTTTGGCAGTGAGGCAAAGCGAACCTCAACTGACTTTGCCTGGTGCCTGACCAGATCAATATAGTCCGCCTCCACCATGGCTGTGACCGGCAGATGATGAAAATCCACCACATATCCCAGATGCGCCCCCCGGGTGATATAACGACCTATCAGGTTATCTGAGTTGGGCAGGATAAATGTCCCTTTGCGGTGGCTGATGATTTTCAGATCCTGCTGCTGCGCCATCACGAGCTCCCTCTCTCTCTCCAGATAGGCGATCTCTTCACGAATGATCTCTGTTTGTACCCGGTTGCCCTGTTCCGCCATAAAGCGGGCACGCGCCTCGAGCAGCTGGGCGGAGAGCACCTCTACCTGCGCATCCAGCCCGTGATCTTCCAGCTCTATCAGCACCTCGCCCTCTGCCACCTGACCGCCTGGCTCCTTCACCAGCTGTTTGATAAATCCGTACATGCTGGAACGCAGATAGGCCTGTTTCGGCACCCAGATAACGCCCTCAGTCTGGGTTGCCAGCGGCAGCGGCAATACAAACAGCAGGAAAGCCAACGCAGAGATACCCACACTGCCAATAAGCAGGGTACGCGGCTTTCTGTTTTTCAGCTCTTGGTCAGTCATAGGTTTCGCTAAGGTTTTTGCAACGGGTGCCACAACGGTCGCATAGATCGACCATATGGCAAACAGCACGCCTACCAGCAGGTACTCGGCCGCCACAAAGAGTGAGATAATAATCATGATGAACAGGCGGTAGAGAAATGCGGCAACGGCATAGACCCCCATCCACCATGCCTCACCATGCGAGTTGGCAGGAGAGGCCGCATCATGGATACCATACAGATAACGCTTTACCAGATAGCCTATCTGTTGATTACCCCTGGCACCCAAATTGGGGATTTCAAGAAAATCTGACAACACATAATAGGCGTCGAAACGTAACAATGGATTACCATTGAACAACAGCGTTGAGAAGCCTGCAATCATCATCACATTGAAGGCAAACGAGCGCGTGATACCCGGCTCCGCATAGGCCCATACAATCATAGCCAGGGCGGCTATAAAGGCCTCCACCAGGATGCCGGCAGCACCAACCAGCATGCGCTGATATTTATTGCGAAAAGCCGATGCCGAGGTGGCATCAACATAGGGGACAGGGATAAAAACCAGCAGCATGATGCCCATCTCATGCACCTCTCCTCCCCAGCGTTTTACCGTATAGGCATGCCCCAACTCATGGAGCGCCTTTACCAATGGGTAGATCAATGCCATGAGCAGCAGGTTTTCCAGCGACAGCAGTTGATCCTGAATATTCAGGGTCAGGGGTTCCCAGTTGATCCCGGCAAATACCAACCCGGTGATGATCACCCCAAGCCAAAGCAGTGCACCCCATATCCCGATCAAAGGCCTTACCAAAGGATAGGTGGCATTTAGAAAACCTTCGGGATCCCATAGCGGAATGCGAATACCAAGCGGCGTCTTAAGCTGTTGCAACAGCTTCTTCTTTTTTATCTCTCGCTGCCGCTTACTGAGATCCTCCACATTCGGCAGGATGTCTGAATGCAGCACATTGGCTCGGCTGAGTTTGGAAACCAGTTGAATGACATCTTCCTGGGTGGGCATATCATCGCCCAGCCGCTTACAGGCAGTTTGCCAGATCTGCTGTAGCGTTCGTCTGCCATCCATCAGGCCAATGATCTGGTAGGCCTCAGGGGAAAAGCGGTGAAACTGCCCGGTCACATGATCCTGCAGAATGTACCAGACCTTATTACGATAGAGGTGGCGATGAATGACCACATGTTGACGCAATCGCGCCTTGATGTCGGAGACCTGATACCAGGACTGACTGAACAGAGAGGCGCTCATCTACCAGCGTCATCCCCACCACGACCAGAATCGCAGCCTCAACCACTCCATCAGCTCTCTTGACCAGATGGCAATCAGCTTGCGATCATCCACATAGATCTTGCCGATCCCTTCCATGCCAGGGCGCAGCCCATCCCGCTCTCCCTTTAAAGCCGCCTCCACCCTGAAATAGGTTGCCCCATCCTTTGCTTTGGCCACCGGAGTAATCTTGGTCACTTCAAAATTAAAGGGGCTGCCCGGCAATGCAGAGAGGTAGAGTGTTCCCATCTGGCCAACCTGAACATCAACGATGCGACTCTCTTTAACCGCAAGGTTGACCCGGTAGGCATTCAGTGGCGATATTTCAAACAGCTGCTCCCCTTGAACCACCGAGCCACCCAGGCGCTGACTCAGGTCACCACTGACAATCAAACCATCAAATGGCGCTCGCAGCTGGCTCCTTTCCAGATCTGCCTCCACCAGCCTCAACTGCGCCTTTGCCTGATCAAGCCTGGCGTTGATGACATTGATCTGCGCCCGGTTGCGCTGCGCTATCACCTCTTGGTGTTTATTATTGAGCTGCGCACGCTGACTCAACCATTTCAGGCGCTCCAGATTCAGATCCTTATCATCCAGGCTGACCAGCACAGCCTCCTTTTCAACCACATCACCGGCGCGATAGGTTGCGCTCCAGATATAGCCATCAAAGGGGGCGGCAATAACACGCTGCATTGAGGTATCCAGTACCGCATCTGCTGAGAGCCGATATTCACCTTCGGCCCAACTGAAGAGGATGACAACAGATACCAAAAGAGTGACCCATAGCTTACGGCCGAGGTAGCCCGCCCCCAGCAGACGAATCAGCTGGGTACGGAGTGAATCATATATCTTTATCGGCAACGCCCTGCTGTTTAGCCGTTTCTCCTCCAGAGCCACAATGGAGAGCGATGCAATGCTCTCAGCATACTCTGCATCCTGCTGGGTAAAGGGGTTGCGGGCATACCTCTCAAAAGTTACTGCCCCGATAGACTCATTAGCGGCATAGAGTGGCACCGTCATGATCGCCACGCCGCCTGACAGCTGCGACAGTGCGGCATGCGCAATGGTTACTGAGCCATCAGATTCATCTGAGTTGGGCAGATAGCGAAGGGTCTCACGCTGATCCACGCTCTCATCCATGGCATCCTCAATGCCCCGCACCACATTCATCTTCTTGCCAAACTGGGTCGTATTGGAGAGCTGTTCCACGCGCACCGCATTATGTTTAACAATGCCGAGGCTCACCCGATCACAATTGAATGCCATCGCCAGCTCGGTAACAAACAGCATGGAGGCTGAGGAGTAGTCCATTTCAGCTAACACCTTGGCAATGATCTCCACCCCCATGGAGAGACGTTTCTGAGCGGAGTGCTGGCTGGAATTCTGCTCACGCAACCGGGAGAGCTCTACCCAGGCACAGCCCCACTGCAACAGTCGCATGGCATTTTGTAGCTGTTCATCATGGCTGACCACTACCACCAGTGCTGCAACGGCATAGATACCATTGGGATCATTGACAGGATAGGCAACACCATAGCTGCGCTCCTTCTCGGCCGGGGCACTGTGAAGCCGGGTAATCAACCCGTGTCCTTGTCCTATCACCTGCTCAATAAGTTCAGATATGCGGTCAACATCCTCAAATGACTCAGGCCAGAGTGCTACCGGCTGAAAGGTGCCATCCACCTCTGAACGCACCGCCAGAGCAGCGGCACGAGTACCAGCAACCATGCCGCACTGCAACTCCAGCCAGCTCTGAAAAAATTCCTGGCCACTGAGCGATGAGAGCTGATCCCAGGTTGCTTGGCTATTGGTGGTTGACAAGGCTTGCGCTGCAGTAACGGACATTAAGAACCAGCTGTAATTGAAGACAGGGGCAAGATACTAAACCCCGAACCGGGTTAAGGCCGGCCTGTGGCCATGCCTTCTGCTATTACAGATCATGGGGCGCTTCACCCCACCTCACGAAGCGTTTGTTGGCCAGACGCTGGGCAACTTTTCCAAACCCGTTTCGGTTCAGCGCACAACCCTCTCTCTCCCGTGGCTTATGGTTTTTCACGGCACCCCAACCCGCCATGCCTATGATTGCAGCTTCAATCACATCGCTGTCCACCACGCGGTCAAGCGGTTTGTCACCCTTATTCTGCTCTATATCCACTTCCGGAGTTCCCTCATTAAGCCCCTCACCCTGCTGTGCAGGTATGGCTTCCTGTTTGCCCTCCTCCTGCATGCATGGCAGTGGCTCACCTTGCGTGTCAATGGATGGCTCATCACCCTCTTCCGGCTGGCACTCGGATTCATCTTCCGTACCCGCAGCCGTTGGTGGCAAGGTATTGATAAAGTCAGCGGCATCCAGGGTAGAGAGCTCACCCCCATGGCCGCGTGAGCGGCTATCATCCCAGGCTCCGATCTCAATTCTTGAGTATGCTTCCAGCCCGGAATAGCTGGATGCCGTCAGCACCGGAGTTGCAAGCCAGGGGAAGAGCGTCTCAAAGGCTCCTGCGGTATAGAGCTGCAACTGCGAGAGACGAATCAGGTCGAGGCTCCCCTGACCCAGGGTGATAACAAAAGTTGCCTTCTCTGACTCTGTCCTCGGCTCCAGGATAAAGGTGTAGCGGCCATACTCACCGATCATCACATCATCTGTAAAGCTGCCATAGAAGAGATCACCTCCAAAGGCTCCCATCATACGATCCAGACCCTCTCCACCGATCAAGGTGTCGTCACCCCCCACAAAATGGTCAACGGTTCCAAGAATCACATTATTCTGATTACGGAAGATCTGGGATCCATCACCCATGATCATGTCATCACCGCCATCACCATCCAGGTAGTCACCACCCACTCCACCAAAGAGTATGTCGCGATTCACGCCACCAGCCATCTCGTCATCATCACCCAGGCTGGTGTTGCCTGTTCTGGCCTCGACATAACGGCCAGATGCATCACTCATGATATAGCCGTTATCACCCAACAGGACATTTTCACCACTGGTCGTCTCGACCCGGTCTTTGCCAACACCGGCAATGGCCTGATCATCACCGCCACCCAGGCTGAGCCTGTCATCGCCTCCCGTGGCATTGGAGCTGTCAGTCGCCTCGACACGCTTGCGAACAGCATCGACAAAGGTCACTCTGCCATTGTCACCAATGACCACATCATCACCTGTGCCAGTGGTGACATCATCGCTGCCCGCACCGGCCAGTACCAGGTTGTTTCCATCACCGGCGTTGATGAGGTCATCGCCACCCACACCATGATCCGTAGAGGCCGCCTCAATAAGATCACCGGCAGGTGAGTACCTGAAGTAGCCGGCATCACCCATAATATGGTCATCACCACTGCCGCTGTTGATGATGTCACCCGCAGCTCCGCCAAGAACCGTATTCTGACCCTCACCGATATTGATGGTATCCACACCACCTATCGCTGCTGCCAGAGTGGCAACCTGAGTCAATGCCCCATCGGTAAAGATGAACTCGCCACTGTCTCCTACAACCCGGTCTGTACCGCTATTGGTAGCATCATTGATAAAGTCCGCCCCAAAGCCGGCCAGGATATAGTTCTGCCCACTGCCGCCATCAATGGTATCGCCATCACCAATGGCATAGTCTAAGCTGCGCATCAGGGTAATCGCACCGGCGTCATTAAAGCTGATAAAACCGGCATCGCCGATGATATGGTCATCACCCTCGTTACCGAAGAGCTGATCACTGCCCTTGCTGCCAAAGATGCGATCACTGCCGGCACCACCTTCAATCATGTCACCCTCACCGATACCCGGCTGGGCTGTCTCGGCCTTGGTTACATCATGGTTGTTCAGGATATAGAGGTCATCCGGCAACTGCTGGAGATCTACCGTCACTGCGCCATGATCACCAAAGAGGGTATCGGCACCCGCATCACCAAAGAGCTGATCCACTGCAACCCTGAGATCATCTGCATTCACGCCATCTGTGGAGGCATTAGCCAGCGTCACCATATCCAACACCTGTGAAGCCATGCTCAGGCGCTGAGTCAGATTGATGTTGATGCCGGTATCACCATAGATATGGTCATCGCCCCCTTTACCATGGATCTGATCTGCACCGGAACCACCCGCAAGACGATCATCACCCTGGCTGCCATAGATGATGTCGTTACCCCTGCCGCCATAAGCCGTAATGCCAACCGTTGCCGCTGAGGCATCAATCAGATCATCACCGTAGTTATCAAAAGAGACGCCCTTTTCAGAGGCTGTGCCGGTCGCTACTGCATATCGGCTGCCATCCTGAGAGGTATCTCCAAAGAGGAGCAGTGGCGCGCTGGCAATACCGCCACCGGTGATGCTGAGGTGATCTCCGCCCATGAGTCCCGTGGTGCTATCAATGCTGTTACCACCACCATGGATCACCGTAATCGGTGCTCGCAAGGTGTTAGTGGCGGTCATCTCTCCTTCAGTAAAAGCAGGGCTTGCAGCCAGAATCAGCTCTGAACCATCCAGTGAGATGGCAGCAATATCATAGTTGCCGTCATTTACTCCGGCGCCAGAGATCACCATGCTGTCACCGGCACGGAAGCCCTCATCAAACCAGCGACTGCTATCCAGAAGCTGGATGCGATTGATGCCACTGGCCGCATCATGGGTAAAGCCGAGGCTGCCGGTGTAACTCACTGGTGTCACATCAATATTGAACCGGTCATTACCACTTCCCAGCAGTACCTCAACTGTCTCAATACCGGCATAGTTGATCCCGGCTTTAACAGTGGTATCAGGCTCTCCATTCTCACCGGGAACCAGCAGATCCGCCGTGGTCATATCCAAACCAGAGATATTGGAGGTGGTCATTGAACCCGTATCATCAGAGAGACTGGAGTCGTTGAAGACAATCAGGCTGTCAAGCTGCTGGGGCTCATCTGTAATAAGAGCCACGTCCTTTGGGGGCGTCGGCATCTCATAAGGGAGCATGACCGCACTCTTGAGTGAACGATCCTTATCAGTGGTTCCACCCTCAATGACCAATGGGCCCTGAATCCTGTTCGTCGTATGGGCCTCCTGCGGAAAGAGCTTATCGAACTGGCTCCCCTCTGAGGCGACAAAATCGTTATCCGCCTCTATCTCAATGTTGATGCTGCTGTACCAATCATCTGTACCAAAGATCACCGCAGGCGATACGGCAATAATGGTGGCCATGGCTCCCGGCTCATTGCTCAACAGTGCGGAGCCGGTAAGGGTCAAAACATCGGTATCTACATGGTTGATCTTGAGGTGGGCGCTGCCGGAGAGATTATTGCCGGCACTGCCCTGGATCTGTATCAGCATGCCTGCACGGAAGCCCTCATCTGCCCAATCCAGACCATCCTGACGGGTGATGGTATCGAGTGATGCGCCACCATCTGCAAAATTCACGCTGGTGGATGTACTCATCAGCGCATCCAGCACTACCCGACCACCCAGTTTCACTTTGGTAGCACCGTCGGTATAGATGTTGACAGTGACGTCGGCTGAAGGTGCAGAGGCCAGACGCATGCTGTAGTCATCCGGCTGGCCGGAGTTGGCGGGGGTGCCATCCCCTTTGACCAGTCGCGTAGAGCCATCGCTTTGAGTGATCAAAACACCCGGTGTGTCGTTATCCAACACCACCACATTGGTATCATTCAGATCCAGCCCACTGAAGGCAGCATCCCCACTCACGGTATAGCCAATCTTGCTGATAGAGGGGTTCTCTCGCACAGCATCATTAACCGCTGTTACTGTCACTGCCTGCGGCTGATCCCAGTCAGCGGGTGTAAAGATCAATTGCGTGCTGGAAAGGGCCACCTGACCATCATGTGTCAGATCCACTGTTACATTAGTGACAGGCTGAACGGAGAGGGCGATGCTATAGGTGTCGACAATCTGCTCGCTGCTGTTCGCCCCTTCCAGCACTCTGGTGGAACCTTCGCTCTCCCTGATAACCAGGGTGCCAATGTCATCATCGGTAATCTTCACCTCGACATTGCCAACCGCATAACCATGGAGCTGCTGCACCTGCGCATTGGTCATATCGCTGCTTTCGACAATGACGCTGTGGCTGACGGTCACCTTGCGATCACCCTCCATCGCATCATCATGAGCCGCCTTGACCCAGATCGTTTGGGCGCTACTCCAGTTGCCGCTGCCATCCGCCGTAAAGGTGATGGTCAGTGCAGATGTGTAGACCCCACCCTGTGCCGCCGATAGCAGCAGGGACTCAGCCGCATCGCCATTGTTGCGGCGCTGTAGCTCCTTATCCAGCGAGGAGGAGAGAGCCGCTGAAACCGTAATGGTGGCTACTGTGCCCACAGGCAGGTCGAGTTCAGGAGTGGTCAGAGCAATGGTGTAGCTGTCTACAGCGCCACTGTCCTCGATGACAGAGCTCTCCCCGCCTGCCTCGGTGATCACCACGGCACCTCGATTCTGATCGGCCACACTGAGCGCAATACCGCCTGCCAGCAGCCCGTCGTACCCATCATCCAGGCTATCTATGCTGTGCGTCACCACGCCGCTGACCCCGGCAAGATCCGCACTGACCACGCGTTTGGTCACGTCACCCGCAATAATAAAGCTATCGCTGCCCAGGCCGCCGATCAGGGTGTTAATCACATCACTTCGGGTGCTAAGTACGAAGAAGGAGTCATCGCCCTCCAGGCCATCCACCTCAATGGCCTCTTCAACGCCATCCACCGTGATATTCAAACCCGCCCCAAAGATACCGTCTTCTGTCACCACGAAGGTGTCATCCGCCTCGGTACCGATGGCAACCACCGTATCAAAGCCTGCACCACCGTTGATGCTGACCGGCGCATTGATATTGTAGTCGATGCGATCATCACCGGCACCCGCATTGAGCACCAGATTGGCCTCAGCAACAAAGGCCCGGATCAGAAATTCATCATTGCCATCCTCGCCCTCCATGCGCAGCATGGCCTTGTTGCTATAGACGGAGAAGCTATCGGCACCGGCACCGCCAAAAATCACCATAGGTGCGCTGACGCCATTGCTGAGGAAGCCGCGGGTAATATCGGTACCCGCTATCTCATCACCCAGTTTCACACCGGAGTTGCTGTAAACCCCGCCAGCCGGATCATAGTTGGCCGGATCACTGGGGTTCTCGCCAAACACCTGGCCGATCTGGAAGCTGTCCTGACCGGCACCGCCATCCAGCGTCATGATGGCACTGTTGTCATCGACGATGAAGCTGTCATTGCCGGCCCAGCTGTTGATGCGGACGCGGCCATTGATGCTCTCATCGTAGTTGATGCGTTCAAATGCACTGTCGAAGCTGTTGAGTTGCAGGTCACCATGCAGGCGGGCGATAAAGTTCTCTCTCACCAGGAAGATGTCGTCCAGCCCGGTGTTGGGGTCACCGGCCCAGCCTCGTCCCTCGATAACCATGCGGTCGACACCATCGTTGGCAGCACCGCTGTCGCGCACATCAATGAGATAGTCGGTCTGTGTTGCACCATCTGCATCAAGGTCAGTGGTATAGATCCGGTAGCTATCGGTGCCACCTTCACCATCAAGCAACAAGCCATCGCTGCGGCTGTGTAGCTCGACCACGGTGAGCGCATCTTCACCCTCACCTCCCAGAAGCCGGGTATCACCGGAGAGCAGAACCATGCTCTCCAGGGTGATGGCATCGTCGCCACCACGGCCATTTATGGTGATGCCGCCAGGTGCAATCAGGCTGCCATCGACAATTATGCTATCGCCTTCAGCTTCGCCCAGAATAAGGATCAGATCGGCATCAATGGTGCCGTGGATCGCAATGGTGGAGCCACCAGCCTCAGCATTGCCATAGTCACCCTGCACCTGAACCGTGCCACTGGCCAAAACAGCAGCACCATTCTGGATGGTGACATCATCACCACCGAGCAGATAGACCGAGCCGGCCTGCGCCTCGACCGTGAAGCCAGCGTTGATAACCAGATGGTCGGCCTCATTGCCGGGAGTGCCATCATCCTGGTTGTCATCGGTTGCCAGGATGGTGATATCACCGCTGGCAGCAATGATATTCTTGCTCACGGTAACCGGGCTCTCTGCAATCAGATCAATCGAGCCATCGGCCACAAAACCATCATCCTCATCCAAACCTCCAATGGTCAGCTGGCCACGGTTGGTGATCCAGACACTGCCGGAGGTTGAGCGACCCTCCATAAAGCCAACAGTGGTCAGCAGGCGGTTGCTCTCTTCGCCGATGTCATCACCCGCAAACAGACGGGTACGCCCCGAGTCAACATTGGAACCACCGGCAGTATTGCCGTTGAGGATGCGCTCCGGGCCGAGGATAAAGGCGGTATAGTCACTGCCCGTAGCCACGGTATTAAGGCTGAGATCGCCCGAGGTTTCGATCAGATAGCTGTTCTGGCCACTGCTGCTGGTGAGCCTGCCGTTACCGGCAGCTGTATCAATATCCAGGTCATTGCCCGAGATGCCGATGGTTCCAACAGTCGCTGTAAGGCTGATACTGCTGCCGACCACATCTGCAAAACCATCATTGTTGGCATCGAGAATAGCAATATGAGCCTGCAGATCCACGTCACCCTGCTGGGATTGAGCCCGGTCTACATTCATATTGCCCACTGTCTCGGCAATCCTGATGTCATCGCGGGCATAAACCGTCAATGTGCCACTACCATTGACATCTACATCCAGATAATCCAGTGCCTCTCCCACCCCACCCGCATTCGCGGTAAGCACAATCTTATTGGCACGGATATTCTCAAGATCATGGTTAAGACTGTCCACAATCGAACCGCTGAGCGCCGTGAGATAGGCTCCGCCGGACTGTGCATAGACCGTACCCACATTCATGTTGCCATCACGCTCGACAACATAGAGAGCATCTCCCGCACGTACAGTCAACTCACCCTGGTCGGCAAGGTTGATGAAGATCGGTAACAGCTCGCTGCCAACAGATTGGGCACCGGCCTCAAGAACTAGGCTGCCCCCCGTCACATTGGTGGCGGCGCTACCCAGGGTATTGATGATGGCTTGGCCGCTCTTGATGCGGATAGCATTGTCACTGCCGGATTGCACAGTTCCGATATTCAGCGCCAGCTCTGAGCCAAGATAGATGTCACCGCCAGCAGTGACATCTACCTGCCCCATGGCATCCACATCGACGTCATCACGCTGGCTGATCAGAATCTTGGTGACCGGTGCAACCGGGTTGGCCGGGTCAACAATAATAGGCGCTGCAATGCGCACCGGCACGCCGACCTCAGTCTCTACGCTATTGGAGGCATCCAGGGTCAACAGATTGGCAGAGACTGCGGCCACCGTGTAAAAACCACCATTATTGGCATTGGCCGAGTTGCCCAGAATCTGAATCTTCATGCCGGAGGTGAACCCTCGGCTGATCCAGCTGGCACCATCCGCACTGGCTATGGTATCAGGGTTCGGGCCATTATCCCGAAAGGTCACTGTGGCACTGAAGGGGTCGCTGGCCAGGTAGGTCACATCTGCTCGTTCGGCAGCAGCCAGTGCCACCTTTTGATCTGCCGTCAGCGTCACTGGTTTGTTGCTGAGATCAATCTCAAGCTCACCGATGGATGAACCCACCTTTCCAGAGACATCCAGCCTCACCGATCCACCGGCAATGATATTGGCCTCCTCGATAGTGATCTGCGTATCAGAAACCGGCACCAGAAGACCGGCGCTGAAGAGATTCAGCAACTCATCTTCTGTCCAGATTTTGATACTGTCGGTAATGGCATCACGCTCATCCTGACTCATCTGATAATCGAAATTCTCATCATAGCTGACCATGACTGCCGGTGCACCACGATCAGCCGCATACTGCTCAAACTGCGCATGCAGCGCATGGTATTCAGCCGTGCGCTTGTTCTCCAGGGCAATGATCGCATCCGCATCAAAGCCCAGATCATCCTCGTAGAACGCCCTCTCCTTGGCGCTGAGTGTCACCTGAAAACCCGGGTCATATACACTCGGGTCTGGCTGACTGTTTCTATAACTCCAGTAGGCCTGATACTCCTGCTCCTTGACGTTGCCATAAGCATCCAGACTCTGCACCACCTTGGTGTTTGCGCCCGTGCCAGCGGTCAATGAGAGATCAGACCAGACGCTGTTCAGCAGCTCGTTATAGGTGCGCTCATCACGCTGTGCTGTGCTGTTGGCATCCAGCAGCGCCCCACTGCCCACCTTGACGTGGACATCACCAGCCCCGGTACTTATCTGTTTAAGACGCAGGTCACCGGCAGACTCTTCCAGATAGACGCTCTGCCTGGCGGAAACCGTCAGGTAATCCCTTAATCTCTCACCTGAATCGATCAGCAACCTGTCGGATGGGCTGTTACCGACACGCCCCTCTTCCGCAGTCAGAGAGATACGGCCGGCAACGATGCTCTCTCCCGTCACGCCAGCCGCCTGCACAATGCTGCCCTTGGCTGTAAGGGTGACATCACCCCGGGTTGCTGCGCTCACCTGTTGCAGGTGGAGATCGCCCGTAACCTCAAGCAGATCAATATTGCCGCTGGCGCTGAATGCCTGCAGGGTTGGCGCATGGGCGACCTTCATCCAGCGGCTGGTATCGACATAGTTCTGGTTACCAAGATCCATCACCGCATTGGTTGCGATGTACTGGTAGACCTCACCACCCAGGCCGCCTCCGGTGTAGCCACTTGCAAGCAGTACCCGGTCACCCTTGGTGACGCTTTCGGTCTGTAGTTTTTCCCACTGGCTGGTATTGGAGTAATCCTGCACCGCAAGATCAAGGGTTGCAGCAGAACCCAGGTAGAGGTATGAACCACCAGCGACACCACCATTTTGGTGGTCGTCTGCCAGGGTGACCCAGTCATTAACCGCCAGAGGCGTACTGCCACCCGCGCTGAGGTAATGGCTGCCCAAATTCACATTCTGATCGGTTGCAAAATACTGATATTCAGCGTTATCGGCAAGTTCGGTCTGCACTGCCTGGCTCGATGATCCGATGCTCTCTCGCGCACTCAGGGTGATATTCTCACCGGAGATGTATGCGCCATCATTCAACTGACGAATGCCCCCCTGAGAGATGATGCTGGCACTGCCGGTTGCCGCCAGTATGGGGCCATTGAGCACGATGTCGGCACCCACAGCGGTTGAGGTCAGGGAGACAGCTGCATCATCGTATCCGATAAAATTAATATCGATAGTGCGGTCTGCCTTGATGGTGTGGTCATAGAGATGCATCTCCCTGCTCTCTTCCGCCCATTTTTGGTAGTAGGTCTTCTTACCATACCAGGTGCTCTCAGACCACTTCTTAACCCTGTACTCGTTGTTGGAGAGATTTTTAGTCGTATAGGCATAGGTATACGACTCGTTGGCCAGACCCGTATCAAGGTAGTAATAGGGGCCGCTGTCCATCAGCTTCAGGGACAAGACCTCTGTATGGGGGCCACTGACGATATTGTCAGGGTCGGCGGCCAACCAGTCGATACCCAGCCATGCACTGGTGCCGTAGGTGGTGGTGGTTCGGGTACCTGTCTCCTTACCCACAACCCAGGCATAGCGCCAGCCCGATACCGGCGTATAGGTGGAGTTGTCGCCGATTACCGATACCACAGGGGTACCGTTATCCACCGTCTTTACGACTCCGGCTCGGGTTTTCTGATACAGCGTGACATAGGGTGTCGCGCCAACATCACGCGCCCTGTCATGCAGCAGCAAGGTTCCTGCCCCCCGTTCAGAGGCATTGATGCGTTTAACCTCCATATCAAACGGGGTGTTATTGGTAATATTGATCTTGCCGTAACCACCCAGAACCCTGATTTCGCCATTACCGGTATTGAGGATTCTGCCATGCAGCTCGATGTAACCACCACTGACCCCTATCTCCTCAACGATGATACGTTGATTGGTCACATCCCAGAAGACATCAAAATCACTGTTGGACGCTGTAGTCAGATAGATCAGGCCACGCTGTACAGCAGAGATACTGGAGATTTCATTGGCAACAGCGGCTCCCAGCACCAGATTGTAATCCGACTTGCCCGACTGGATAACACCATTGATATTCAGATACTGGGCATCAATAAAGATGCGCTCACCATAGAGCACCTGACTGGGCGGCATTGCCAGAACCGTATTCACGACACCGCTCAAACTGCCATCCCCATCTGAACTGGCAGCACCCTGCCAGATGGCATAGGGCTCACCTTCGATGCTGTGGGTCGTGACACCATCGATATAGACGTTACCGCCAGCCACGATGCTCATATTCTTGGCACGCACCCGATCCTGAATAAGGATGTCGCCTTTGAGGTTCATCAGCGTCAGGCTACCCTGCAGATTATCGATCTGGCCACGGACTGTGATATCCGGGGTCGGATACCCCGGGTTGGTAGCGGGATTAAAGGTATTCTCGATCAGAATGGATGGCGGGTTGGCCGAGCCACCTCCCTGAATGGAGCCAAAGGAGGCCACACCGGCAGTAACACCCTCATCCACGCTGTTTAATACCTCAATGGCTCCATTGCTCAGAACCTCGGCACCATTGAGGTAAAGGCCACCGTTGCTCTCTGGAATGATGATGCCATCGATATTCAGAAACGCCGGCGTGCTGTTGCGTATGGAGACGGTAGCTCCGCCAGGCGCCTCCATGCGGCCAGAGCCAATGAGTTGGTCAGAACGGATATCAATGGTACCAGCCTGAGCCCAGATCGGATCTACAGTGACAACCAGTGCCGACTGCTGTTTCGGAACTCGAGTGCCATCGATGATCTCCATCAACCCTTCGGCAAGCAGCTCACTCTCTACGCGCTCGATCTCCCCTTCGTAGAAATCGATCATGGTCTGATTGCCGGAGTAGCGGTAGCTGCTAAGTTGATCTTCCAGTTTGGACAGCTCGTTATACAGGCTGCTGTTGACCAGTTCACTGCCAGAGCTATAGGTAATGCCATCCGTCTGGAGACTGGCCAGCACCGTACCGGTAGCCGCATCGACAGAATCAAGAACCAGCGATTGATAGCGTTTGATACCCGTACGGAGCGCACCATCCACCTGAACCCTGGCATGGGCATCAACCTCAACTGTACCGTCGATCAGCTCCGTGCCCCCGTTGACGGCATCAGCAAGTGCACTCGCCCAGTTCACCGCCTTGGCCTGCGCATTCATATTTGCAAAACCGAAACGTTCGGCATGCAGTTTGGCCTCACGAGCCGTCTCCAGCACCGACCCGCCCGAAACCACAATGCTGTTCTCCTGAATCAGGCTGGCAGTTGCATCAATGATATCGATGGGTATGGCGCTGCCGGCAAAACTATCGGCCTTGGCATCAATGGTGTACTGATCGCGTGAAAAGCTGGTATCGGTACCCACCGAGATCAACAGGTCACCCTCAGCACGGAGAGTGGCAGCTGCACCAATAAAAACTTGATTGAGCGGGCTGATAACGATGTCAGTATCTGTAGAAGCAACCGTAATTGTACCGTAGGTATCCACATTGACCTTGGTAGTGATATAACCGCTACCACGGGCAGAGATCACCAGATCACCACTGCTGATAATTGATGCACCACTCCCAATCGTCACCTTGGCCAGGCTCTGTGTGGTGGTGATGTCAGAGTCTGCACCCGCCCCTGAGATGGCGCCACCAACGATGACATTAACCTTGTCATGCAGATTGAACTGATTCAGGGCCACGGCAGTAAAGTCGGACGCCGGGCCGCCATTAACCGTCAGGTCTGCTCCAGCACCTACCGTCACCAGGGTGCTGAAATCCAGCGTTGTATCACTGTCAGCACCGGCACCCGCGATGGCCCCGCCGATGTAGACATTAATATTATCGACATAGCCATTTTTGACGGCCCGATTGATGGCCTCAAGGTCGATCGCTTCTGCCGCCAGGGTGGCATTGTTGCCCACCCGGCTCTCTACATCGGAGTCCACACCGTGCATCACGCTCGCACCGCCACCGGAGAGCGCACCTCCGGCAATGGTCAATACAGCGGCATCAAAATCCGCCGTATGCCGCGCACTCATGCTGAACGCACCGCTCAGCGAAATATTGCCGCCTCCCACGCCACTACCTGTCTCTGCCCGCGTGTCGCTGATATTGCCCGTTGCAGCGATTGCAGCCGCACCTGCAACAGCTCCGCCACTGCCCGCTGTGGTGCTTACCCGATTGGTATCTGTGCCAACCGCAGAGAGGGTCAGGCTGGCACCACTCAAGTTCACACCAGCGCCCAGGTAGGCATGGGTAATGGTATTGGATGAGACACTGGCGGAAACCACACCGGCGGCAACGACACCGCCCACATTAGCATTGGCCTCTGCCTGTTGTCGCGTAACAGTATTTGCGGTCACGATGGTAGCCGCAGCAATGGTCAGGGTGGAGCCATCAGCAATATAGCTGAACACCTGGCTATTGTTGGCAATGCTGTTGAAGGTACCAACCACACTCAGCGCCCCACCACTGGAGCCGCTGGAATAAGTGTTCGCCGCATAGCCACTGCCGGGCAGTGCAACACTGGCATCTACAGTCAAGGCCGTGGCTTCAATGGTCACATCACCCTGGCTGGAATCAGTGGAGCTGCCCACAGCGGCAGTGACCTTTGGTGCAATGGTTACTGAGGTTTCAGAGATACCTATAGCCGCCGCACCGGCAGAGACACCTTCTACATCAACCTCGGCCTTGGGTGTCATTACAGCAGCAAGGTTGACAGCGCCCGCCAATAACATATCAGAGCCACTGCCGATGAACGCCTCTACCGATGGGTTGATGACAATGGTGGCGTTGTTTCCCGCCCCTGCCCCGATACCCACAGAAACCGCCAACACATCTGCCCTGGCCGTCACGGTTGAAAGCGTGTTGATTGACAGGCTGTTTACCGTCCCGGCACCCTGTCCTATCTGGGTGTGTTTACCCAGATAGGCAAGCGTGCTGCCGCCCACTGAGATTTTACCAATCGCTGCACCGGCAGCCAGCTGTCCTACAGCTATACCCCTGGCCTGGGCATCAATCGTGCGCACCGCCTCGGATCGAACCGTGACTGCATCCGCATTGAGTATCCTGGTGCCATTGCCATCATTGCTGCCATCACCTGTATAGGCACGCTGGGAGCTGGTATCCGCGATGATGGCTACCTGGGCACCAAGTCCGACAGCACCCATAGAGCCGCCATAGGCAAAGAGTTTGGCATCCGCCAGGGTGTAGTTGGCCTCGATGGTAATATCATCTGCCGCTGAAAGTGTGACATTACTGGCCACATAGGCATTGGTGGCGCTGGAGAGGTTAAGAATAGCCACCGATCCACCCACACTGACGATACCCCCAGCACCCGAACCCGTAACGATGGTGACCGCAACCTGCTCATCTGCGCGAACCAGAATATCGCCAGAAGCATCAGCAGCACCGGCCGTGACCGTTGCCCCAACGCCGATATAGGCAGTGGTGCCGGTTACAGCAGGATCGGCACTGAGACTGACCGTAAACATGCTGGCATTGGCCTGAGCCTGTGCTCGCTGGGCGGTACCATCATCAGAATCAGAACTCATCCCATCCAGTGAACCACTGAAGGTATCCCCCAAAGCCCCGTTTACGCCGGTTGCCTCACTGGCTCCGTCACCCTGCAGGCCACTGCCAATGGAGACCACAGAGATGGCACCACTGATACCAATAGCCCCACCGGAGAAGGCAATGACACTGGAGTCCACCGTACGGCTGGCCAGAGCCTCAACCTTTACATCACGCCCTGCGCTCACCGTGGTGTTGGAGCCAATATGGGCATCCAGGGTATTTTTCAGTGTAATGACATCAATAGAGGCGCCAATGCCTGCCGCGCCCACAGAGAGCGCACCAATGCCATCTGTGATGGTCGTCTCATTGTCAGCCACAACCCTGACATCACTGCCCGCATTGACGTTGGAATGAACTGCGCCCGCAGAACCGATATAGGCCTGGGTCAACGAGCTTGGGGAGACCACCACCACGCTTCCGGCAAAGGCACCAATACCGCCCACAGCAGCGCCTGCCAACACCTCGACAACCTCAACGGACTCTGCCTGCACCACAACATCATGGGTAGCGGTAACGGTTGAGCCTTCAATAAAGGCACGGGTTGTCCCATCCAGCAAGCCAACAGCAACTGCTGCACCGGCGCTCACTGCACCACCACTCACCGCACCCACATCAAACCCTGCAAAAACACGCGAATCGGCATCAACCAGCAGATCACCCGTAGCATCCACTGTAGCCAGACGAATATAGGCCTCTGTCATCGAACTGCTCTTAACGACCGATGCCGCACCACTCAAGCCACCATAGAGACCCACACCAACAGCAACATTGATATTCGGGAGTCTCTCCCGACTCAAGGCTGAGACCTCAACACCCTCACCAGCATAGATCGCCGTCAGGTGGGTTCCCCCCTCAATGTAGGCGCGCGTATTCTTTTCAATAATATTGGTGCCGATAGAGGCAGCACCACCAACCCCACTCACGGCAACACCACCAGAACCCCCATCTGTCTCGACATCCGTAATCGAATGAGCGCGCACCTTCACCTGCTTGCCCTTACTGGCGCTGCTGTTGATACGCGAATTGCTGACATGAGCCTCGGTGGTTCCACCGACAAGATTCACCACCGCATTGGCACCGATACCCAGACCACCCGAGATGCCGAGTGCCACAGCGATAACATCCACCTCTTCACTGGCGGTAGCGATAACCGCCAGCCCCTGAAGCATGCCTGCACTCTCAGTACCACCTTCATCATCGGCCCACTGCTTTATTGAGATGGCCGCACCCATCCCTTTGGCCGAGACATCGGAGTTCGCCGCAATATAGGCGCTGGTCTGGTTGCTGAGCTGATTCACTACCACGCTGCCGCCAACACCGGCAGCTCCGCCGCCACCTACCGCACCCACCAGCGCCTGAACCGTATCGTTGGATTCGGCTAGCAGATAGATGCTGTTATCGGTTGCAACCACCGAGCCAAGGATATAGGCGGAGATCTCATTGTTGACCAGGTTGGCCGCAGCAGAGCCGGCCACCCCGCCGCCACCCGCTGCGGTGATACCCACGGCACCCGTCCAGATCGTGGCATCTGATTTGGCCTGGATGTAGATATTGCCCCCGCTTCCGGCGTTTACCTTAACCGTTGAACCATCGACATAGGCGGTAATGCTGTTGCTGATCTCGTTATAGGCAACCACCCCACCCAGCGCCAGCCCCCCTGCGCCACTGATCTGTCCGGCACCGGAGCGGATGGTGGAGTAATCGGCGGCAAAGATATTGATATCGCCATCCGTGGTAACGGTTGAACCCCCGGAAACATGGGCATCAACACTCTTCTCAATCCAGTTCAGCGACAGGCCACCGGCACCAGCAAAGGCACCTGCCCCGCTGAAAGAGAAGGTCAGGGTATTGATATTGGCATTTGCAAGCGCCTTTATCGTAACTCTGTCCGCAGTCAGGGTGGCATCGTCTACATAGGCACGGATAACATTAGTGCTATCGTCGAGCGGATCATCCGGGTTGCCCCCGATATAGTTGTAGGCCACCGCAGCGCCCACCGAACCACCACCTGCGCCCGACAGGCCGGCAGCCAGTGAATTCAGGTTGGCCTGATCCGCCGCATAGACCCTGATGGTACCGCTATCGGCATGAGCCTCTGCCCCGCCAGAGATATGGGCATCGACGCTGTTGCGAATCCAGTTCAGAGCCAGCGCACCAGCACCACTGCCACCACCAGCACCACTGCCACTGACGGCAAATGACCAGATCTGGGCATCCAGCACCGGCGTGTATTTCAGCTCATCATCCTGATCGCCGGATGGATTATCCATTGCGGTGGAGCCTGCGGTGGGCAGATCCTCAGTTGCGGCATCCGGGCCGGTGGATGCAATCAGATCATCAAAGCTCTTGTCAGAGGAGGCGTTCAGCACCTCTGCAACCACCGTAACATCACCACTGCTGGAGCTGACGTTGGTGCCTGTCCCTTCGATATAGGCATGAATATCACTGCGCATATCGTTGGTAGCGGAGGCGATAGATGCCGAACCACCACCAGCGCCAGAGCCTGCGCCCGCAATAATGATCATGACCGGCGTCATTGTCGCACTGAGATTGACACCAGCAGCACCGTTAACCACGGAACCACCCGTAATGGAGGCCTCGACAACAGTCTGCATAAAGTTGATGGAGATGGAGCCAACAACCGAGGCAGCTCCGGCACCACCACCGCCGATAGTGATATTGAATATCTTCGCCTGACTGTCCGCCAATACATTGACCATGCCCACATTGGAGGTCACTTGGGAGGCATCGATATAGGCCCGCACCCGACCTGATGTGTCGCTATCAGCAGAGCGGGATGGATCAGCGGCACTGCCACCGATGAAGTTATAGGAGAGTACCCCTCCCACATTCACCCCACCGGCACCGGAACCACGAACCGCAACACTGTGGATACTTGGCGTATCCAGTGCCTTGACGGTGACATCCTTTTCGGCTGTCACCTCAGAGCCGCCCCGAATAAAGGCCTCCACCGAGCTGTGAATAAAGTTGACTGAGATGGATGCCCCACCAGCAAAGGCGCCAGCCCCAGAGCCTGAAGCCACCAGGGTATTGATGGTGCCGCTGGAATCAGCCAGCACATCCACCCGATCAGCCGTAACCGTGGCCCTGTCCAGATAGGCCTTGATAACATTGGCAGACGCACTGCCGGCAGGGTCATTGGGGTTGCCGCCGATATAGTTGTAGGCCATGGATGCGCCAAAGGAGGCCGCACCGGCACCACCGCCGGAACCGGATATGGCATTGATGGTGGCGCTGCCATTCGCCGTAATCCTGGCAACCCCCTCGGCAGTAAGGCCAGCCGTGCCATCGGTATTGGCATGCAGCTCTGCCCCACCCGACACATGGGCATCGATATCGTTATGCATCCAGTTGAGCGCCAGCGAGCCTGCCGCATTGACGGCGCCCGCTCCGGAGGCGCTCACCGCAAAGGCCCAGATCTGTGCATCCAGATCAATGGAGGTAAAGGCATTATTACTGTTGCCGATATCAATATCCAGCGCTGAGGCCACCGGGCTGATGCTCTCGATAGCGGCATTGACGATGATGTCGCCATCCAGCGAGGAGACGTTGGTATGCTCACCCTCGACCCGGGCATGAATCACGCTGTTCATGTCATTGGTGGCCGAAGCCATGGCGGCCGCCGCCGCACCCGCACCTGACCCTGCGCCTGCAAGAATAATCATAATCGGTGAGACGGTGGCATTGACAACCACGCCTCTCTTGCCATTTACCACTGAGCCACCCGATCCATCACTGCCACCGAGGATCGCAGCATCGACAATGGTGCGCATAAAGTTGATGGAGATGGAGCCAGCCACTGCGACCGCACCCGCACCCGCACCACCGATAGTAAGGTTGATGATGGTTGGCGTGCTGTCCGCAATCACCTCGGCCTTACCGCTGGTCGAATCCACATTGGAGTTGTCAATAAAGGCCAGCACCTTGCCTGCACTGTCGCTGTCCGTACGGCCGGGATCAGCCACGCTTCCACCAATAAAATTATAGGAGACACCGGCCCCAACAGCGACTGCACCCGCACCCGCCGCACCCAGCGCCAAACTGCGAATGGTAGGCGTATCCATCGCCTTGACCGTGATGTTGCCGCTGATCGCGGCAATCGCAGCAGCAGAAGGGTCAGCCAGATCAACATAATTACTGTTGCTGATGGAGGCCTCTACCAGACTATGAATAAAGTTAATGGAAACAGCTGCACCCGCCGCAAAGGTGCCCGCCCCGGAACCGGCGACTGTCAGGTTATTAATGGTGCCTACGGAATTGGCCAGCACCTTGATAGTGCCCGCACGAACCCTTGCATCATCAATATAGGCACGAATAGTATTGGAGGTTGCCCTATCGAGAGGATTGTCTGGATTGCCACCGATATAGTTGTAGGCTAAAGAGGCTCCAACTGCAGCACCACCCGCTCCACTCCCGGCACCGGCTATGGCATTCAGGGTTGCGCTGCCTTTAGCTGAAACCTCGACTGTTCCACTCTCAGCAATAACTACCGCATTATTGGAAATGTGAGCATCGACACCGTTACGCAGCCAGTTGAGCGCCAGCGAACCCGCACCTGCCGCACTGCCTGCACCAGAACCGCTAACGGCAAAGGTCCAGATCTGGGCATCCAGATCTGCATCGTTGCTGTCATCGCCGTCATTATCCTGGCGAATATCAATCGCAGGGAAGAGGTCGGCCTTTGCCACTTCCGCAGCAACGGTAACATCACCACTGCTGACAGTAACCGTTGTATCCTTTATATCGGAGCCTTCGATATAGGCTCTCACATCGGTGCGCATATCATTGGTGGCGGAGGCAATGGCCGCAGCAGCGGTGCCAGCACCAGAGGCTGCACCTGCCACCACAAACATCAGCGGGGTAACCGTAGCCATGACCTGCACGCCCGTGTTTGCGGTAATGGTGGAACCACCCGAGATATGGGCGTCGATGATGCTGCGCATGAAGTTGATGGAGATGGAACCGGCAATGGCCACCTTACCGGCACCGGCTGCACCAACAGTGACATTGACAATCGTTGCATTACTCCCGGCCGTTACGCTGACCATGCCAAGGCTGGAGGTTACAGCGGAGTTATCAATGTAGGCCAGCACCATACCGGTAGATGAGTTATCACGTTTCTCCTCAACATTACGGCTCGGGTCACCCGGACTGCCACCAATGTAATTATAGGAGATGGCGGCCCCCATAGCGCCAGAGCCGGCACCAGCAGCACCGATGGCAACGCTGGTGATCAGGGCATCATCATTGGCACTGACCCGGACATCCCCATTCGCAGTAACCGTGGAGCTCTCATCAATATAGGCCTGCACATTGTTATGCAGCCAGTTCAAGGAGATAGCCGCACCGCCAGCAAATTTACCTGCACCTGCTCCGGCAATTGCAACATTAACAATCTGACCACCAAGATCGGTCTGTTCAGGCAGATCAAGCGCGGCTGTATCCACCCCGAGTGCATCGACATCAGCTGCAGTGTCGGGCTTTGCAAAACCGGCCGTAACGCTTACTGTGCCGGCGGAAGAGGTGACTTCAGAGCCACTGACATAGGCCTTAATACTATTCCCAACCTCAACTGTGGATACTGCGGCACCGATAGCTGTCGTACCCGCGCCCGCACCGGCGCCAGCGATGGAAACCACGGTGGTGCTATCACCGGCATTTACGGTAACCGCACCCCTGGCATCGACATCCGAGCCACCTGTCACCCGGGCATTGATGCTGTTCTTGATCACGCTGACCGAGACAGAGGCACCCGCAGCAAACTTGCCTGCACCCGCGCCGCCAACGGCAACACTGACCATAATCTCCTGGCCTGAGGCCAGCAGATCAACGGTTGAACCGGTCGAGTTCACCACGGAACCATCAATTTGTGCATTCACTGAACTGAAGAGCAGATTGACACCCACACTGGCACCCAGCGCACCCTTTCCAGCACCCGCCAGCCCGCCCGCAATGTTTACGCTAATGGAAAGGTCATCCGCCGATACCTTGATAGAGCCCGTAGCCTCAATATCACTGCCAAGAGAGATATGCGCATCGGTGCTGTTCCCCATGTAACTCACTGCAACACCACCGGCAGCCGCAAACTTGCCACCACCCGCTCCACCCACAGCAACACCGGCCAGCACTGCGCGCTCCTGGGCTTTTACCAGTACGGAACCACTGGTGCGCAACGTGCTGCCCTCGATACTGGCAGTGATCTCATTCGTCATAAAGTTGAGAGAGATCGCAATACCCAGCCCCGCCGTCTTGCCGTAGGCAAAGCTGCCAGAGAAGGCGAACAGGAATGAGTTGTCATCAGCCTGCACCGAGACATCACCGCTCGAACCTGCCAGGGTGGTGCTGTTAAGGATGTTCGCCTTGACCTCCATATCAATGAAGTTGGTAGAGAGTGTGCCAGCAACCCCGTACCCGCTCTTACCACCGCCACCGGTGGCAACCCCAGCGGCACCGGTTACCGCCACAATAAGCGCATTGGAGTAGGCGTTTACATCCAGATTGCCGGTGTGGGTGAATGCAGTGACATTCTCCATCGTGGCATAGGTCTTGTTCTCGATCTCACTGAAGGCAATAGCGGCACCGGCACCTGCCTTGCCGCCAAAACCACCGGCACCGGCAACGTAGATGATCTGACTCTTGTCATCGGCCTGAAGCGAAACTGTGCCATCGATGGTGCCTGTGGTGTTGCGCAGTGCTGCCTCAGTGGTATAGGTGGCACGAGTCACGGCAACCGAACCACCCAGCGCATAGCCTTTACTGCCGGTGGCAGCAGCCACACCAGCGGTCAAAGAGACGACCCAGTTATTGCGTATGGCATCGATATCAATACTGCTGGCAGTGATGGAGCTCATGCCATCGGCAAAGGCAGCTGTAGTGCCATCTACCACATTGATACCAAAGGCGCCAGCAATGCCCACCGCCGTCTTGTTCTCTTTGGTCTTGGTGAAGGCCACCGCACCCGCCAAAGAGGCATAGACAACACTGTCGGCAGCCTGAATCTTCAGATTATTAACCGTTATGTTGCCGGTATCGTGCAGATAAGCCCGTACATTATCAAAGCCGACATTCACAGCCACTGCACCGGAGATATTGAACCCGGACTTTGCCTTTTTGTTGGTGGAGCCGCCACCAGAGATGGCATCGGCAACCTTCCCGCCGTTTGTCTTAAGTTCAGCCATCAAGTCGCCATGGCGACCCTGCCACGCCTTGAGATCTGCATCACCCTGCTTGCTACCGTCAGACCCCTGGGTGCCACCGGTACCCTTGTTTGGTTTGGTCGCCTTTTTGTTCTCGGTCTGAGCATCCTTACTGCCGGAACTTACGGCACCGGATATGGCAAAGGTTCCAATAAAGCCATCACTCTCTGCTGTCACGGTCGCATCACCGGCAACATCGAGAGAGCCACGGGTACCCACATCAGTATCACTATGGCGGTTGCCAACCAGCGCTTCGGTATTGCGGCTGATCACATTCACAGCTACCGATGCCCCGACTCCAACGCTTTCAGAGGCCGTAATGGCTCCCGCTACCGTTATCACATAGGCGGTATCCGAGGCGTTCACGAGCAGGGAGCTACCACTGGGGCCAGCAACAGCGGTTCCAACCGAAACCTGCGCACCGTTGTCGATCTGGGCGATGGTGTCATTGACCACAATATTGAACACCCCGGCTCCACTGAAGCCAATATTACCGGCCTGGCTGCCTGAGGCGCCGAGGGTAACATTCAGGGTTTCGGTATCGGCATTCACTATCAGGCTGTCGGCATAAAGTACAACACCATCCTCAATCTTTGCCGTGATAGCACTGTTGGAGTCGATAACGGTGATGGCCAGACCGGCCGCGCTGCCGCCATCAGCACTTTCACTGCCCATACCCGGCGCATCGGGGCGAGGAATGAAGTCCTTTACTGTAGTCCCCCCGCCCAGCTTGATACCCGGCAGTTTGAAGTTGCCGCCCACATTAATCGAGTGGTTAATGCCCAGCGCCTCAACCACCACAGTCTGTCCTGCAGCCGGATCTGTACTGCGAAAGCTGGCATCCTGATTGATACGGGCGCCGCTCCTGATGCGGGCATCGGCCTGGGCATTCATCACCGAAACAGTCACCGCTCCGGCCAGTGCAACCTTTTGTCCACCGGCTCTGGCAAGCGTCCAGGTGTCAACCATTTTGTTGAGACCCAGATTGCTCCCCAGATAGCTGGTGAAGGTTTTGATAAAGGTTTGAGCAGTACCCAGAGCCGGCGTGCCCAGATCTGTCCACAGCTCAGCCCCAAAACCATCCTTTTGAGTAAAATCGATAGCCGACATATCATCGACAATGAGTGGATCACCAAAGGTGCCACCCGTATATTCGTAGCGGCTGCCTTCACTGCCCTTCCCGTTGAAACCGGATTTTACATCCACGGTTTCGCCTGTCTCGATGGTCTGGGTTCCTGATAGATCCGTGGTGTGATTCGCTGCTGTATTGAGAAATGGGGCTATCAGGTTAACGCCCCACAGGCTCATAGGGTCAATCTGATTGAGTGCTTCGGCCTTAACCGTAATGTCGCCTCGGGCATCCACTTGCGTATTGCCATTAATATAGGCGTCCGTATCATTGGTCAGAACACCTATGGCAATGGCTACCGAACCACCAAAAGCACCCGCTTCGGTCTCCTTTTCCTTGTCGGCGCGTTTATCCGTCAGGGTGGAAGAGGCGATAAGCTTGGGGCGAGCCTGCACCTTTGAGCTGACCGTGATGTCACCACCCGCCTCAATATCGGCCAGATTCACGCCATCACCGATACGGGCTGTGGCCGAGTTAAGATCTATATCAACCGCCAGAGCCGCACCAAAATCGAAGTTAATCTTGCTTTTACCGCCCGTCTTTTCGTTGCTCTCCTCCTTCTTCTGTTTGAGAACCTTCTCCTTAAACCAGCCCTTCATTGAATCAACCACTGTGGTATTACCGACAGCGGCTTTCTTCTTGTCCTCCATCAGCTCCCCAAGTTTGGCTTCCATATCACCGGCAACACTGCCTTTGGAAGTGACGCCTGTACCCGCACCTGCCGAGACACTGTGTTTGCCTGGGGCGGTTTCATGAGTCGCTATGACGCTGATAGCGCCACCCGCATTAACCGTTCCATCCAGGTAGGCATTGGCTCCCGTACTCTCCACGCTGACCGCAATGGCGACCACAATGCCGTTCTCCTTCTGTTTGCTGGTAGCACTGGTCTTGTTAGCGTCGGAACTACTGCTCAGTACGGTCAGGTTGTTGCCGATGTTGAGTTGGGCAGAGTCGAGTACGCGGGCGGTAGCGTTGGCATTGGCAACACTGACCGATACCGCGCCAGCAGCAGGAAATTTATCCGGGAATTCAGCCTCGGCACTGGCTTCCAGTTCCTGATTGGTTGTGGCGCGAATAATCACATTGCCCGAGGCATTAATAGTGCCATCAATAGTGGTTGTGGCCGCGTTATTGACCACCGCCACCGCTGCTGCTCCCAGTTTCTGAGAATCAGGTTCATAGAGGAAAACAGTGCCTAGCGTGGTAGCAGGTTCGAAGCCAGCAGCAGCAATTGTGCCGTAGACAGCACTGAATGGCCCAAGATCCTTTTTGAGCTTGTCCTCTATCAGGCCATAGATCTGGCTTGCCGGATTGGCATTGGCCTTGCCTGCCGCCTTTGAATCGATGAGCAGGTTGTTGGCATTGATCACGGCACCACTGCCGACGGCCACCTCTGCTATGGATATGCTCACCGCTACACTGGCTGGAAGGGAGAGCCCTGGCAGCAGATCCAACCCGGTATTGGCTGCTGATAACAGGTAATCACTCAGAGAGCCATCCTTCACCTCATCCATCCGCAAATAGCGCTTGCTCTCGGCCATGGCCCGGATCACTACATCACCGCCGCTGATGGTGGCATCTCCGATATTGACCGCCGCATTCATATAATCAAAGTTGAATGCATTGCCTAAAAGTTTGTCAGCAACGGTCAGAATGCCGGTCACAACGGAGGTGACACTCAGCTCATTCTTGAATTTTGAGTCATCTACCGCCTGGATAAAAATATTGCCATCAAAAGCCGGATCGCTGATACCCGTACTCTGCGCTGAAAGGACAGCGCCTCCGTCGATGGTGATGTTGCGCCCCTTAATGGTGATGGAGCCTGCCGAGCCTGTCGCATCAGTGGTTATGGAGTGCCCGTCGATAACAATTCTGGGGGCCTTGATGGAGACGTTCATTCCGCCAGTATCGATATCCTCACCCAGCGTAAATTTGCCCCAGTACTGCATCAGCGTGTAGGTCACGGCACCCGCCGCAGGTTCAAAGGTCACCCACCCCAGGTCGGCCTGGGTGATCGATGAGTCACCTCCAAGTATGAATACTTCGTTGTCGCTCCCACCGCCCACATTGATCGTGACCTTATCTGTGCCAGCAGTGAGATTGCTGGTATCCAGATAGAAATGATCATCATCCGAGCCACCTCTGAGGGTGTCTGTACCGCCACCGCTGTTCAGCGTTACCGACCCCAGGGTGAAGGCGGAGGCATCCAGCACATTGACTCCAATACCACCCGTCAATATCGCCTGCTCGATCCCACTGAAGGTATCCGCACCCTCACCCGTAATCGTTAAACTGACATTCGTCAGGGTCATATCGGCATCACGAGTCTCAACCAGGGTGTCGATACCTGCGCCGCCGCTGATGTTATCTGCACCACTGCCGCCAATAAAAAAATCATTGCCCGCCGTTCCGGTCAGGTTGTCATCTCCACCCGCGCCATCGATGGTGACGCTGCCCGCCGTGAGTGCGGAGCCATCCAGGCCACTGGCCGTTCCGGTGCCCGCAATACCCAGCGCAGCCGCCACACCTGAACCGTTCCGGGCGCTGACCACTATATTGTCGGTGCCGTCACCCGTATCCATAATCACAATGGCATTGCCAGCACCGTTCAGTTCAGCAGCGAGGTAGTCATGGGCATCGCTGATGGCATTGAGCACATCCTGCAGGGTAACCGCATCACTCAGGTCAATCTCAACCATGGTGGTCGCATCATTAAGCTGAATCTGCAGATCAGCGCCATCGACCGGCTCAAAGCCGCTGTTCAATCTGATCAGCTCGGTTTCAGCCGTCAATGCAGTAACGCTGAATCCGCTTGCGTCGATGGTGTTGGCAGAGCCTCCCCCTGTCAGCTCAGCCGCCTCGAAACCATCAAGTGTGTCCTCCTCTGCCATACCGATCATGAGGCTGCCACTGGCCAGGGTCATATCTGCATCGCGGCTGGCGAACAGGGTATCAAACCCATCGCCTCCAATCAGGATGTCGCTGCCCGCTCCCCCTTTGATGTAGTCGTCGCCTTCACCACCCAGCAGAAGGTCGGCACCGCTGCCTCCCAGCATGGTGTCGCGGCCGCCTGCACCAGACATGATTACAGAGCCGCTGAAGAGGCTGGCATCCATCAGATTGTCGCCATCAAGGGCGGTAAGTTGAACCTCTTCAATTCCGCTCAAGGTGTCGATCAAGGTAACGCCATCGACGATACTGACATTGGGAGAGCCACCAACCAGATCAATATTGTTGGCCACTAAGGGTTGTAGATCCTTTCCAGAGAGGTTCCCTGTAAAGGTAACGATCCAACCCTCTGTCGTCTCGGTAACATTGACATTGCCATCACCAATGCCACTTAAACTGCGCAGCGCCAGGCTGATCAGCCCAGCATCCGCATCAAAGGCCAGCAGGTCGGTGCTGTTCCCATCGTAGGTCAGACGGAAGCTGCCGGCCGTCACTCCAGGCAGGGTGATGGTCTGCACCTCGTTGATGCCATCACCCAGGTCGAGTGTAGCACCGGGGCTGCCACCCTCCAGGATAAAACGGCTGTTGCCCGTCTCCGCAAGTATATCGCTGCCTGTTCCACCAAAAATGGTGTCGGCACCCGTGCCGCCACTCAGCAGGTCATCCCCGCTGCCTCCGATGATGATGTCATCTCCAGCCATGCCGCTGATGCCCACATCACCACTAAAGCCGCTGGCGTCGATGGTGTTGTCGCCATCGCCACCCAGCAGCTCAAACCGCTCGACCCCCAGAATGGTGTCGCTGGGGTCTGTGCCAATCTGCAACAGGGCGTTGCTGGCACTACCGGTCAGGGTGAAATTGGCATCCTGCACCTCGATAACGGTGTCATTGCCACCACCACCAGTGATGCTGTCCCCACCTGTGCCGCCACTCAGAAAATCGTCACCAGCACTACCGATCAGGGTATCCGCACCGGCTCTGCCATCGAGTACGACATCTCCGGCAAAGAGGGAGGCATCGATGTTATTGGCGCTATCACCACCGGTCAGCCTGGCCGACTCCATCCCGCTTAGCAGATCGACTTCATCGACTGTTCCATCACCATCCATGTCGCTGCTCAGCGACGTTGTTTCCAGGGTGATGGTGATTGCATCAGAGGTTTCGACCAGAGTGTCATCACCGGTGCCGCCTTGCAGTATGTCCGCGCCCAAACCACCGCTCAACAGATCATCACCTGCACCGCCCAACAGGGTATTGGCGCTATCATCACCCACAATTTCATCATCAAAATCACTGCCGACAACAGATACAAAACCACTGATAGTGGAGAAGCCGCTGGCGCCCCCTGCACCCAGATCGACATCAATCCCTTCACCATAGGCAGAGTAGTCCAGCATGGAACCGGAGGTTCCGGAGAGGTTCTCCATCTCGCTGAAGTTTGTGCCCAACACCCTACCGGCATAGAGTGCAGAGACCGTCCAGGCCACGGCACCACTGGCGGAGAGGGTGTCGTCTGCCGAGCCACCCAGCAGGTTTTCAATGCTGGTAAAGTGGGTGTGGTTCACGGAGCCTGCACCAACGGATGAGAGCATCCAGCTGCTATCCTGGTTGGCTCCCACCAGGGTGTCATTACCATCGCCACCTGCAATGGTGACAGTTCCCGCATAGATGGGGGTTCCTATCAGGTAACCTTCAACGCCTTCATCTGTCAGCCCCACTGTTTCAGCTACCGTAGAGCCGTTAAGTGACTCAATAGTGAGTGCGTTCACTGTCGATGCCGGATCAGTGCTGTCATACACTGAAATGGCCCAGCCATCCCCAGTTACTTCTGCCAATAGTTTGGCATGAGCTACATTGATAGCATCGAGGAGATCCTGAACCGTCAGTACCCCATTCAGGTCGAGGTCAACCTGTGTTCCGTCAATCAAGGTGATACGCAGGTCATCACCGGCAACGATCGAAAAACCACTCAGGGAAGCGAGGGGAACATCGGCATTCAGGCCGGTAAAGGCAGAGAGATCAAAAATATTTTCACCATCCCCACCCACGAGGCTGGCGCTTTCGATAGCCGTCAGGGTATCGGCATCGGTGCCATCGGTCAGGCTGGCATTGGTGAGGGTAAAACTGGCGTCGCGGCTTTCGGATAGCGTATCGGCACCTGCCCCGCCATCGAGGATGTCACTACCGGCATTGCCGGTAAGCCAGTCATCCCCTTCACCCCCGTACAGCGTATCATCGCCACTGCCACCGATAAGGATGTCTGCACCGCCTCCACCCGATAGCGTAACGGCTCCAGAGTAGTTGGCGGCATCCATGGTGTTGGAATCTGCTCCGCCCGTCAGAACATATTGCTCGATGCCTCCGACGAATACATCCACTTCACCACCGATGGTCAGTTGAGAATCGGTGAGATGGAAATCGGCATTGCGAATCTCAAGCAGTGTATCACTGCCGTCGCCACCTTGGATGGTATCGACCCCCAATCCGCCGCTAATGAGATCATCACCATCACCACCGGTAATGGCATCATCTCCTGCGCCACCATCCAGAATGCTGCCCTGTTGGCCTGCCGTCAGGCTATCTCCCCACTGTGAGCCCGTCACCTCATTGAAACCACTGATGGAGTCAAAACCGGTAGCATTACCGGTATCGAGATTGACGGTTACTGCGGCTCCATAGCCGCTGTAGTCCAGCGCAGAGCCATTACCACCGGAAAGCAGCTCCATCCCGCTGAAGTCAAAACCGAGCACGCTGCCACTGCCAGCGCCGGTAAGACTCCAGAGAGCATCACTGTCCAGCGTCAGAGAGTCTGATTCAGTGCCACCCTCCAACATCTCGACACCAGAGAAGGCGAAGCTGCCCAGGGTGCCCACGCCAAGTTCATTGAGAATCCACTGGTTGTCGCCATTCAGGCCCGCAATGGTATCGTTGCCGCTACCCCCGTCGAAGGTTATCAATAGCGCGCTGGAGAGATCCAGAAGCGAGTCATCGAGTTCAAAGCGGTTATCACCCGCAGCACTGGAAATCTGAACATCACTGGTCTCATCCAGTATCCGTTCAGCAACCAGTGTGTCATCTTCGAGAATCTGTAGCAGTTGGGTACCGTTGTCATCCACCAGCTGAAGGGCAAGATCGACATTGGCAGCAGCCGCCGTGTAGGTGAGCGGATCAGCACTCAGAAGAAGTCGTGGCTCAAGGTATTCGAAGAGGAATTTATTGGCTCGGCGCCTGGCGGCAAGAGCTGACCGAAGTACAGATTTTTTGGCTCGGCCAGGGAAGGCTCGCCGTCCTAACAGGTTGCTTCCAATGGATCGTACACGATCTCCCCAACCTGAATTCTCCCTGTTACAGGAATCAAACGGATACGCCATGATACTCTCCCAACAGCCCATTGTGCGCCGACCAAGTTGGCGCATATTACTTCCATGCATGCCCTTCTATTATATTGCGAGATTCGCTCGACCATGCAACGCTGACCAGTTGCAGATACTGAACGGGTATTCAATCCCCATAACAGACATGAACTTTAAAGATACTATCGTTGACCTGTTAAGAATATCACACACACACCCTCTCACCATCTAAATGGAGATAGGAGACTGGCATCCTGTGAAAGGGATTCTTAATTCAGGAAAAAACAGCTTGACTTAGTGTTTTGGCGCATCTTCCCCTGGGGAATCTGTAGAGAGGCTTTCAGCCACTGCTGCTTTTTCCAGCATGGCACTAAAGTTTCTCATGGATTGCAGGTGAATATAGATCAGCTCAAGGGCATCATTCTTGGCCAGATCAGCCAACTGATCGCCTGTAAGCAGCTTAAGCTTCTCACGGCTGATAGCCATAAAACCGCCAAGTGATCCTGCTTCTCCACCCGGCGTGGTATATTTCGCTTCCATCGGTTCCAGCAGGTCAAGTTCTCGCAGCTTATCGCAGAAGAGCCGGGTGCGCTGGTACTGCATCTGGTACTCTTTCAGAAACTCCAGGACATTAGAGAGGTACTGAGTATGTTCCCCGTCCGTATCAAACAGCCGCTCTCCCCTTCCCTCTTGATTACAGCCGGAAAACTCCTCATCAATACAGAGCGTAAAACTGGCACCTTCATCAGAGCTTGAAAACACAAAAGGGTAGCGTCGGATAAAGGCCGGAATATATTTTGCCTGCCAGCTGCCACCCTCCTGCAGATAGAGATTCTCTTTATCACGAACCCCCATTACTGCCGCAGGCATGATGGCATCTTCTCCGCCGGCAAAGACAACGGCATATTCTGTAGCCACGTTTTGGATCTCCACCGCCAACACCGGCACCGAGTTAACACTGCTGGCAAAGCTGTAGTCCGTGCCCGCCTTTACCGACCAGTCACGATGCTTTTGCTGATTAACCGGCACCACCTGCTCATAGATTAATGCTTGTGTAGCCACTGCCGTCTCCCTTAATTTTTAGTAAAAAAATCAAACCCTTTCGATGCGCATATGATTAAGCAACACCACTGCAACCAACTCAGCTGCTGGAATGGGGTTCATACTGCCAGTCGATCATCCTATAATGCCGAGACAACATGGTGCAAATGAAAAACACCTGTTCAGCCAGTACGGGCACACCGTCCAGGTTATTATTGGTGGACTCAGTATTGGCTGACCTTCCCCCAAAACTGACCCCCACTGATTTGAGTGCTCCAAAGTTCTCAGGCTTAAAATACTTTACTGGATTTGCAATTCACGGGTGAGATTATGCGCAAAAATACCCGCAAACATTATAGAGCTGGTTGCCAGCACGCGTATTCACCGGCACATAATCCATCTGACAATGCGACTTGAGTTCGGCAAAGACGCCCTCTTGCGATCCACGACCATCATGGAATGCAACGACCCTGCGTGGGCTGCCATGCTTACTCGCCACAATGACCTTGAACTCGTATCCGTATTCAATGGGTTTGAACAGACCAAGCTGAATCGGCACCTTGTCCTGGCGCCTGACCTGCTTGTGGATGAAGATAAAGCGGCAGGGTGCACCCCAGGATTTGGGTTTCCAACGGGTTTCGAAGAAGCTGAGTTCTTCATCCGGCTTACACCATTGCTCCCTGCCTTCAATCATGCCCTTAACCCATCTTTCGATTTCCCCGCCCAAACCAGCCAAAAAAATAGCGTAAGCCATTGAGCCTCTTGCAAAACTCTCGCCGATGAATGAATGAGAGCTACAGTTCGCACTTTATAAATACGAATAATCCTTATTCTTATAGGTTCTTTATGGTGGTTGCATTTTTTCCTCAAATCATCAGTGTTCCGCAATCCTAGCCATCCTTGGTTTTAAATGCCCAGCCAAGCTACCCATAATGGCTATAATAGACTTTCCCCCGGATCCCCAGATAGAAATCCCTAAAACGTAGGAAGCCTTGGCTGTATAATGGTTAGCGACTAAACAGACCATCACTCATTGGGTGCACAACTCAAGGCTTACGATTATTCTACCCTACAAACTCGATACAACGAACGATTTACTCACACCTCGTGCCGGTTTATTGGCCACTGATCAATTAATGGACTCCCTGAGCCTTGCCGAACGCATTGATCAGCACTTTCCACTCCCCAAAAGTAATCGAGGATATAAGCCCTCGGAATTCATCAAGACGTTTATCTTGATGCAGCACGAAGGCAGTTTTCACTTGGATGATATTCGCCACATTCAGGATGATGAGGCACTGCGCACTGTGCTGGCTCTCAAGAAACTCCCCAAGGCGACCACCCTTGGGGACTGGCTGAGACGAATGGGTAACCAGCCGCAAATCCAGGATGCCTGGGTGAAGGTGAATAAAGCCCTGCTGCAGTCAGCTTTGCACCGTTGCAAAAAAGTGACGCTGGATATTGATGTCACCGAAATTGTTGCACACAAAGCCGAAACGCAGTGGACATACAACAAGAACAAAGGCTTTATGCCGATGGTGGGGCATATTGCCCAGACCGGGCAGGTCGTAGCCGTAGATTTCCGTCAAGGCAATGTGCCGCCAGCGAAAGATAATCTGGCGTTTATCAAGCAGTGCCAACAATCCTTACCCGATGGCTGTGCCCTGAATGCGCTGCGTATCGATGCCGCCGGCTACCAAATAAAAATCATTCAGTATTGTGA
>JALSJZ010000154.1 GCA_026989135.1 Sedimenticola sp.
TTTTATGGCCTCTGCAGAGGCTTGATCCATTACATAAATCGAGGAGAGTGAGATGAACTATTTTATGCGGAAGAATTTTACAGTTTGCTTTGGGGCGCTGCTGGCCATGGCCATGGCTGCACCGGTTGCGGCAATGGAGGGGGTTCAATCCATTGAGCAGATTGCAGTGGATGAGGTTGAGGTGAATCGTGGTGCTGATGAACTTCAGGCCGTGCTGAGACCACACCCTGATCGGGATGTGGTCAACACAGTGCTTGCTTTCAACAATGCCCACAGAACAGAAGTGGTTGTTCGATGTGTGGCTTATAATGCCAACGGCCGTCCGCTTGGCAAAGCCTGGGTAAAGATTCCGGGTAATGGCTTGCGCTTCATATTGGCTTCAGATATTGCCAATGGCCGTGACTTTGTTGGCAGTACCCGCTGTCACTCTGCTGGCAAGATCGTTCCTGCGGCCTTCATCGTGGGCCGGGTTCTGTCCGATACACCGGCCAACTCTACCCTGGGTTGGGGTGGTACCAAGATGCGTTTTCCGACCGTTGTAACCTATTGATATAAAAATAGAAAGGAGTGATCCGCCAATATCATATTGGCGGATCACCTGTTTTTACAGCCGGGTAAAGGTGAGACCATCCGCACCGGCATCCACCTCAATCACGTCATCCATTCCAAAGCGGCCTGACAGTATCTCCTGAGCCAGCGGGTTCTCCAGCTTTTGGCGAATGATGCGCTTGAGTGGCCGGGCGCCGTACACCGGATCAAAGCCTGCTTCACCCAGCTGATCCATCGCTGCGGTTGAGAGCCGCAGCTCCATCCCTTGCTCCGCCAGCCGCTCTTTGAGATAACCAATCTGAATCTCGGTGATGGCGCGGATCTGTTCGTTGCCCAGTGGGTGAAAGACTACGATCTCATCCAGCCGGTTGATGAATTCAGGGCGGAACTGCTGGGTGACCACCTCCATCACGGCCTTTTTGATCTCGGCATAATGTGACTCGGTCTTATCTGCGGTAACGCCGCTCATCATCTGCTGAATTACTTCCGAACCGAGGTTGGAGGTCATCACAATCACGGTGTTGCGAAAATCCACCGTCCGCCCCTGACCGTCGGTCAGGCGTCCGTCATCGAGCACCTGCAACAGCACGTTGAAGACATCGGGATGCGCCTTCTCAATCTCATCCAGCAGGATGACTGAGTAGGGGCGACGGCGTACCAGTTCGGTCAGGTAGCCACCCTCTTCATATCCGACATAGCCGGGCGGTGCACCGATCAGCCGGGCCACGGAGTGTTTCTCCATAAACTCTGACATATCGATCCGTACCATGGCATCTTCGGTATCGAACAGAAACTCGGCCAGCGCCTTGCACAGCTCGGTCTTGCCTACGCCGGTTGGCCCCAGAAAGAGGAAGGAGCCATTGGGTTGGTTGGGGTCTGACAGCCCGGCACGTGAGCGGCGGATGGCATCGCTTACGGCACGGATACCCTCCTCCTGCCCGATCACCCTTTTGCGCAGGTTGCTCTCCATCTGCAACAGCTTTTCGCGCTCCCCCTCCAGCATCTTGGAGACCGGGATGCCGGTCCATTTGGAGACCACTTCGGCGATCTCCTCTTCCGTAACATTGTTGCGCAGCAGCTTCATCTCCTGCATCTCAGCCTGTGCTGCCATATCCAGCTGCTTGGTCAGATCCGGGATGCGGCCATATTGCAGCTCGGACATGCGTGAAAGATCACCTGCCCGGCGTGCGATTTCAAGCTCGGTTCTGGCACGCTCCAGCTCCTCTTTGATATGGGTGGTGCCCTGGAGTGCAGCCTTCTCGGATTTCCAGATCTCCTCCAGGTCTGAAAACTCGCGTTCCAGCTTTTCGATCTGCTCTTTGAGGTCACTCCGCCGCCGTTTGGAGGCTTCATCCTTCTCCTTTTTCAGCGCCTCGTGCTCGATCTTGAGCTGTATCAGCCGCCGCTCCAGCCGATCCATCTCCTCCGGCATGGAGTCGATCTCCATGCGGATCAGAGAGGCGGCTTCATCAATCAGGTCAATCGCCTTGTCCGGCAGCTGTCGATCCGTGATGTAGCGGTGTGACAGGGTGGCCGCCGCCACAATGGCAGGGTCAGTAATGTCCACTTTATGATGCAGTTCATAGCGCTCTTTGAGACCCCGCAGGATGGCGATGGTGTCCTCCACGGAAGGCTCATCCACCAGCACTTTTTGAAAGCGCCGCTCCAGTGCCGCATCCTTCTCTATATATTGACGGTACTCATCCAGCGTGGTGGCGCCTACGCAGTGTAGCTCGCCGCGCGCCAGGGCGGGCTTGAGCATGTTGCCTGCATCCATGGCACCTTCGGCCTTGCCTGCGCCCACCATGGTGTGCAGCTCGTCAATGAAGAGGATCACCTGCCCCTCTTGCTTGGCCAGGTCACTCAGTACCGCTTTGAGGCGCTCTTCAAATTCGCCCCGGAATTTTGCGCCTGCAATGAGCGTGCCCATGTCCAGTGAGAGCAGACGCCGGTTTTTCAGCCCCTCAGGTACTTCACCGTTGATGATGCGCTGTGCCAGCCCCTCGACGATGGCAGTCTTGCCGACGCCGGGTTCGCCGATCAGCACCGGGTTGTTCTTGGTGCGGCGCTGTAGCACCTGGATGGTGCGGCGGATCTCGTCATCCCGGCCGATCACCGGATCCAGCTTGCCCTGCTCGGCCCGCTCTGTCAGGTCAATGGTGTACTTCTCCAGTGCCTGGCGTTGATCCTCTGCGTTGGGGTCATCGACCTTCTGGCCGCCCCGCAGCTGTTCAATATTTTTTTCAATGACCGGCTGGGTTGCACCTGAGGATCGCAACAGATCGCTCAGTTCACCCTGACCGGCAACGGCGGCCAGCACGAAAAGTTCGCTGGAGATGTATTGATCCTTGCGCTTTTGCGCCAGCTTGTCAGTCTGGTTCAACAGACGGTTCAGGTCGTTGGAGATGTGCAGATCACCGGTGGCGTTTTCTACACTGGAGAGGCCGTCCAGCGCCTGGTGCAGACCCGAGCGCAGCTGGTTGATGTTGACATCGGCCTGAGTCAGCAGGTGGCGTACGGTTCCCCCCTCCTGATCCAGCAGTGCCAGCATCAGATGGGTGGGTTCTATGAACTGGTGGTCACGTCCTACCGCAAGGCTCTGGGCATCGGCCAGGGCCTGTTGGAATTTACTGGTCAGTCGATCCATTCGCATGGCGGTTTGCTCCAAAAAAGTGGGTTGAAGGTTATAACCTAAATCCTGCAAGTGCTCGCGCTCACATAGCGCAAGTTATTGATCCGTATAGCGATATGAAACTTTTCGGCCATCACAATAAGGATGACACTCAAAGTTGTCATTCACTCTACGAATCAATATCTTACACTCTGCAAGCACGATCACTTGCAGGATCTAGGTATAAGACTAAGCTGGGGGGATGGTGGTGGGAATTCAAGGGCAGCGTTCTGGTTTTATCCCTCCAGCTGCTCCCATCGTGCATAGGCGGTGCTGAGTTGCTCTTCCACTTCGGCCATCTGCTCATTGATGGCTGCCACCTCGGTGTGGTCGCGCTTGTAGAAATCGGGGTCGGCCATTTCAGCCTGAATGGCCGCCAGTTCAGTATCCAGCTTTTCAATCTGTTTTGGGAGCTCATCCAGCTCACGTTGGTCTTTGTAGCTGAGCTTTTTTACCACGCTTTTGGGTTTGGCAGCCTCGGTTTTTCCGGCTTTTGCTGTTGCCGGTGTCGCCACTGTACGTTGGCGCAGCCAGTCATCATAGCCACCGATATATTCATTGACCCGCCCTTTACCCTCAAAGACCAGGCTGCTGGTGACGACGTTATTGAGGAAGGCACGGTCATGGCTGACCAGCAGCAGGGTGCCTTTATAACCCAGCAGCAGCTCCTCCAGCAGATCCAGTGTCTCGGCGTCCAGATCATTGGTGGGCTCATCCATCACCAGTACGTTGCAGGGTTTGGTGAAGAGTTTGGCCAGCAGCAGCCGGTTGCGTTCGCCACCGGAGAGGGCGCGCACCGGGGTTCGGATGCGCTCCGGGGTGAAGAGAAAATCCTGCAGATAGCTGATGATATGTTTTTCTCTGCCGTCGATGGTGACTTTATCGCTGCCACCGCCGACATTGTCCTGCACTGATTTGTCTTCATCCAGCGCGCTGCGCAGCTGGTCAAAATAGGCCACCTCGACTTTGGTGCCCATCTTGATGGTTCCGCCAGTGGGTTGCAGTTTGCCCAGCAGCAGCCCCAGCAGGGTGCTTTTGCCAGAGCCGTTGGGGCCGATGATGCCAATCTTGTCGCCACGCATGATGGTGGTGGAGAGCCCTTTAATGATCGGGTCACCATCCCAAGCGTAGTCTACATTCTCCACCTCGACCACCAGCTTGCCGGATCGCTCGCCACTCTGAACCCCCATCTTGACCTGGCCGGTGCGCTCGCGCCGCTGGCTGCGCTCATCCCGCATCGCCTTCAGGGCGCGTACGCGACCCTCGTTGCGGGTGCGCCGGGCCTTGATGCCCTGGCGTATCCAGATCTCCTCCTGTGCCAGCTTTTTGTCGAAGCGGGCGTTCTCCTTCTCCTGTGCGTTCAGCATCTCCTCCTTGCGGCGCAGGAAGTTGTCGAAATCCCCTGGCCAGTCGGTCAGCTGGCCACGATCCAGCTCCAGGATGCGGGTGGCCAGATGGCGCAGAAAGGTACGGTCATGGGTGATGAACAGCAGGCTGCCACGGTAGCTGAGCAGAAACTCCTCCAGCCATTCGATGGAGGCGATGTCCAGATGGTTGGTGGGTTCATCCAGCAGCAGCAGATCGGGTTCCAGCACCAGCGCCTGTGCCAGCAGCACACGGCGTTTCAGTCCACCAGAGAGGGCGGAAAACTCAATGTCTGCATCCAGGCTCAGGCGGGAGATGACCGACTCCACCCGCTGTTCCACCTGCCAGCCATCGGCGGCCTCCAGCTTCTGTTGCACTCGTGAGAGCTGCTCCAGCAGTGCCTCACTGCAGTCGTTGCAGAGCTGTGTGCTGATCTGGTGGTACTCCCGCACCAGCTCCCCCACCTCGCCCAGACCACTGGCGATGACATCGAATACGGAGCCTTTGGTTCCTTCCGGCACCTCCTGGGTCAGACGCACGATGCAGGAACCCTTCTCCACAACCATCTCGCCGTCATCCGGCTTCAGCTCACGGGTGATGAGCTTCATCAGGGTCGATTTGCCTGCGCCATTGCGCCCCAACAGGCAGATCCGTTCGCCACGGCCGATGCTCAGGTTGACGTTATCCAGCAGCAGCGGGCCGCCAAAGCTCAGCTGTAGATTGTGCAGGGTAAGAATAGGCATAGGGCAAGGTATGGGTTGCAGGTTAGAAAGGGAGCGATTGTAAACCACTGGCCAGGGCCGCGTATCTCTGTTTATGGTTTTTTGGCTGCCATTGCTTGTGCCATTTCCGATTTTATACTAATGTTGGCAGTGAGAACAAAAGGAGAACTGTGATGGATAATAAAAATGAGGCTTCACCTTTTCTGGAGAAGGTCAGGGCAGCCATAAGATGCAAGCATTACAGCATTCGAACGGAGCAGGCCTATGTGGGGTGGATAAAACAATTTATTATTTTTCATAACAAGCGGCATCCGCTGGAGATGGGGGAGGCCGAAGTCGCAAGTTTTTTGAGTTATTTGGCAAATAAGAGGCATGTGGCCGCCAGCACACAAAACCAGGCGCTCTGTGCCTTGGTGTTTATTTATAAGGTGGTGCTTGAGCGCCCATTGAATGATATTCAGGGGGTCAGCCGGGCGAAGAAACCCAACAGGCTGCCGGTTGTCTTTACTCAGCATGAGGTGCGGAGTGTCATCAATCAGCTGGAGCATGATTACTGGCTGCTGGGTTGTATCCTGTATGGCTCGGGTCTACGGCTTATGGAGAGCCTGCGACTGCGGGTGCTTGATCTGGATTTTGACCGGTGCGCCATTATTGTTCGTAATGGAAAGGGTGCCAAGGATCGGGTTGTTACCCTGGCTCAGGAGCTGATCGTGCCGTTACAACAGCATCTGGAGTCGGTGCGGATGATGCATGACAGGGATCTTGATCTGGGTTTTGGTCGGGTCTATCTGCCCTATGCCTTGAGCCGAAAATACCCGAATGCGGATATGCAGTGGAAGTGGCAGTATGTTTTCCCCGCCAAGTCCCGCAGTATCGATCCCCGCTCAGGGGTAACACGCCGGACGCATATTCATGAGACCTGTCTGCAGCGGGCGGTAAAAAACGCCATCCGCAAGGCCAATATTCAAAAGCAGGCAAGCTGCCATACCTTCCGCCACTCTTTTGCCACACACCTGCTGGAGCGCGGTATGGATATCAGAACGATTCAAGAGCAGCTGGGGCATGCGGATGTGCGTACCACTCAAATCTATACACATCTGATTGAACGGGGTGGCTCGGCGGTGCTGAGCCCTCTGGCTTCAACCCTTTCACTGCATGAAAGTGGTGCAGGGGGTGGCAGGTAGTTGAGTGGTTGTTTGCTTTATGATGGCGCCCCCGACACGATTCGAACGTGTGACCTTCCGCTTAGGAGGCGGACGCTCTATCCAGCTGAGCTACGGGGGCGTGGTGAGTGCTGTTTTTTAGCGGCTTACGGGGGTTGGCTTAACCCCCTGCTGTTCTCGTGAGTCTCTGTTTCCGGGCATTCTAGCACTCTATTCCGTCTAGCGGCTATCCTTGCGATGTGTGGATTTGATCTCTAACATGCATGCTCTCGTTATCTGATTTTTTTCATATTATGCTCGACTCTTCACATCTGCTTTTTCCCTCCCGCTTTCCGCAACTCAGGCGTCGTCAGTTGGAGACCATCCAGGTCAATCTGGGGTACCGCTGTAATCTGAGTTGCCAGCATTGTCATGTGAATGCCGGCCCCAACCGGCTGGAGTCGATGGATCGGAAGACGGTGGATCAGGTGATCGCTTTTATGCAGAGATTTCCGGTTGCTACGCTTGATTTGACCGGTGGGGCACCAGAGTTGAACCCGCATTTCTGCTATCTGGTCGAGCGGGCAAGGGGGCTGGGTGTCAGGGTGGTTGACCGCTGCAATCTGACCGTGTTGGAGGAGCCGGAGCAGGCCTCTTTGGCCGCGTTTCTGGCAGCTAACCAGGTTGTGGTTTTCGCCTCTCTGCCCTGTTATCTGGAGGGGAATGTGGATGCCCAGCGAGGAAAGGGGGTCTACGAATCCAGTATCCTTGGGCTGAAAAGACTCAATGCCCTGGGCTATGGCAAGGCCGGGAGTGGTCTGGAGTTGAACCTGGTTTATAACCCATCAGGGCCGCATCTGCCGCCACCGCAGGAGATACTGGAGGCCGAGTACAGGGCGCAGCTACGGGGTCGCTTTGGCATCCAGTTCAACCAGTTGTATACCTTGACCAATATGCCTATTTTGCGCTTTGGCAGTCTGCTCCAGTCACGGGGCGGGTTTGACAGCTATCTGGATCTGCTGCGAAGTGCGTTTGATGAGAATAATCTGGGTCGTGTGATGTGCCTCAGCCAAATCAGTGTGGATTGGCAGGGGTATCTGTTTGACTGCGATTTTAACCAGATGCTGGATATGCCGCTGGTGCATGCGCAGCAGGCGCGCACCCATATCAGTGAACTGATGGGAGAGGAGCTGGAAGGAGCCGCCATCGCGGTGGCTGAGCACTGCTATGGCTGCACAGCGGGGCAGGGCAGCAGTTGTGCTGGTGCATTAGCTCAATGATACGAAACAGGCTCTCTATTATCATCCCCAGCCTGAATGAGGCGGCCTCCATCGGCCATTTGCTGGTATCACTGCAGCCACTACGCCAAGCGGGTCATGAGGTGATTCTGGTGGATGGTGGCAGCCATGATGACACAGTGCAGATTGCAGAACCGCTGGTTGACCAGCTGCTCTGTGCCACAGCTGGCAGGGCAACGCAGATGAACCGTGGTGCAGCTGCTGCCAATGGGGCGTTGCTTTGGTTTGTGCATGCCGATACAGAGCTGCCTGCGGGGGCGGCCGAGGCGATCCTCAGCGGGGTCGCCTCGGGTGCGATCTGGGGGCGCTTTGATGTGCGGCTCTCCGGCTCGCATCCGCTGCTGCGAATGGTGGCATTTGCGATGAATCTGCGGTCACGCTGGACAGGTATTGCAACGGGCGACCAGGCCATCTTTGTGCGGCGGGATCGGTTTGATGATCTGGGTGGTTTTCCTGATATGCCGCTGATGGAGGATATTGCTCTCAGCCAGCGGTTGAAACGGATGGGTAAACCACTCTGCCTGCATCTGAAACTTATAACCTCCAGTCGCCGTTGGGAATGCCGAGGCATCTGCCGTACGGTGGTATTGATGTGGTGGTTGCGACTGGCATTTGCACTGGGGGTAAGCCCCAAGCGGCTGGCAGGCTGGTATCTGCCAGCACGGTAGTTTATGCGGTTTCCTGATACACGAATATTGATATTTGCCAAGGCACCGGTGCCGGGCTATGTCAAAACCCGGCTGATTCCGGCCTTGGGTGCAGAGGGTGCGGCACTGCTCTACATGCGCTTGCTGCAACAGAGCGTTGAATTGGTTATGGCCGCCGATCTCTCCCCGGTTCAACTCTGGTCTGCCCCGGATTCAACCCATGCCTTTTTTCAACAGCTGGCGTCTCAATATGATCTGCGGTTATGTGATCAGTCAGGTGCTGATCTTGGTGAACGTATGTGCGGTGCTGCCGATCGGGCACTGAAAGAGTCAGATGCCGTGCTGCTGATAGGTGCTGACTGCCCCCTGCTGAGTGCTGCTCATCTGGCTCAGGCCTTGCAGTGGTTGATGGATGGAGAGGATGCTGTACTGGGGCCGGCAGAGGATGGTGGTTATGTCCTGCTTGGGCTGCGTCAGAACAGTGCCGCGCTGTTTGAAGATATGTCCTGGGGTGGTGATCAGGTGCTTGAGATAACCCGCAGGCGGCTGGCTGGATTGGGCTGGCACTGGCAGGAGCTGGAGCCGTTGTGGGATATTGACCGGCCCGTAGATCTTGAACGCTGGCAGCAGCAAAACCGATAGAGGTTGTTGGCTCTGTGGGCTATTTTTTGAGCGGATGCTCTTCGGGCAGGAGTTTGGATATCCAGATTGCCAGCTTGTGGCGCATATTGGGTTCATCTATCTGCCCCTTGGCCAGTGGCTGAATCTGCTTGTCATGCACCAGCAGCCGGTAGATATATTCGACCTTCAGGTGCTGAGAGTCGGTGGGGTCAAATTTTGCTGCCCCACGTTTCTCGGCATAGATCATCCCTACACGCAGTGCCTCTTTTAGAAGCCCTTTTTCATTTTTCAGTTTCTTCATAATGACGGTTTTTGTGGCAAGGTTGATCTGGCCTTGCAGAAATTGTACACCAAATTACAGGCAAGCTTACGGCAGTTGCGTGGGTTTTGATATTTGTGATGCCCCTCCTGTGGCCCACCGATGGTAGGTCTCATCGGGCCACAGGGATTGAAACCAGGCGATGATGCTGTCAATTTCGGTGGCAGAGAGGGTGTCATCGAAGGGGGGCATTTTGCCGCCAAAGCGGGCGCCTCCATGGCGTATGCTCAGGCGCAGTTGTGGCAGTGGGTGGTGCCAGGCATGTGCTGTTCCGTTCAGTGGGGGAGGGGGATAGAGGCCGTTGGTATCTGATTTACGCCAGTCGGGTGTGGCTTCAGCATTTTCCCCATGGCACTTTGCGCAGTGTTCCGTATAGAGCCGCTTGCCTTGTGTGATCTGATGGGCGCTGTACCAGCGTTTTTCAGCACCTGCTGCCAGTGCGCTATCGACCCGGATGATCGCCAGCAGGGTGGAGAGAAAAATGAGGGATAAAGCGGTTTTTTGCATGCGATTCTCATCTATTTGGCTCTTTGATAAGATGCCTGGGTTACAGTAGTTGGGTCTCTGGATTCCATTACGTTATAACAGATTGGCATTTTTATATCAGATGAAGCAATCCCAACTGGTTCTCTCCCAGACGCCACCTTTCGCTGTCCCGTTACGTTTTTTTATGACGGCACCGCTGTTTGGGGTGGTGGCCGCACTGTTGCTGGTTTTTTTGGATGAGAGCCACTTCAGCAGCCGCTGGTCAGCAGGCGTGCTGGCCTATACCCATCTTCTGGTATTGGGTTATCTGGCGATGGTGATGCAGGCGGCGCTGTTGCAGGTTGTCTCGGTATTGCTGGGTGGGCAGCCGCGCCAGATTGGGTGGGTCGCTCTGGTTATGCACCTCACCCTGGCGGCTGGCACCTTGCTGCTGGCGGCCGGGTTTATAACCGGTCTGCCGCATCTCATGCATACGGCGGTGCTGCTGCTGGTGATCTCTTTTGTGCTGTTTATCGGTGCTGTTGTTTCGGGGCTGCTCAGGAGTAGCGCCCAGCGCGGCACAGGGTTTGCGATTGGCCTGGCCTTGGCGAGTTTGATTATCACTGTGGGGTTGGGTGCCTGGCTGGCTATCGGGCACAGTGTGCAGGGTGTGGCGCTTGCCCGGCATCTGACGGGTATCCATCTGGTCTGGGGTCTGGTGGGGTGGGGCGGTGTCCTGCTGATCACTGTGGCCTATGCTGTGGTGCCGATGTTTCAGCTGACACAGGTCTATCCCCCGGTGTTGGTTCGTTATCTGACGGTGGTGGTTATTGCGGGTCTGGTTGTCTGGGCCGGCGGTGCTATTTTGAGGTTGCCGGTGCTCTCTTTGGCCGGAGCGCTGGTCGTTGCAGCAGGCTTGGCGCTGTTTGCACTGGTCACCCTTTGGTTGCAGCATAGACGCAAGAGAAAACCGGCGTCAGAGGTGACACTCTGGTTTTGGCACTGTGCCATGCTGAGCCTGCTGGCCGCAGTTGTGCTCTGGATTGCGGCATTGATCTTTCCGGCGCTGAAGCAAAACCCCATCTATCCGCTGTTGCTGGGGCTGTTGATGATACAGGGGTTTTTGATCTCGGCAGTCAATGGCATGCTGTATAAGATCATGCCCTTCCTTACCTGGCTGCACCTCAGCATCAAGGTGACTGAACATGGACTCAGCCGGCGTCTGATTCCGAATATCAAAAAGTTGCTCCCGGATGATCGAGCGGTTATCCAGTTCTGGCTGCATCTTTTGATGCTGCTGTTGATGGTTGCGGTGTTGTGGCGGCCAGCCTGGTTCCTTATTCCGACAGGTGTTGTGTTTGCGGCTTCCAACCTGCTGTTGTGGCTGAATCTGATGAGTGTGCTTGGGATCTATAAAAAAACCTGGGGCAGGATCACGGAAGCTGCAGCGGAAAAAAGAGCGGAAGAATCAGCGACAGCGTCACCCACATGATCAGCATAAGCGGTACGCCAACGCGCAGGAAATCGGTGAATTTATAGCCGCCTGCACTGAAGATCAGCAGGTTGGTTTTGTAGGCCATGGGTGTGGCGTAGCTCATGTTGGCACCAAACAGTACGGCCAACACAAAGGCTTCGGGTGAGAGCCCAAGCTCCTGTGCAATGCTGATGGCGATGGGGGTGCCGATCACTGCGGCGGCATTGTTGGATACGATGTTGGTGAGGATGGCCATCAGCAGCATCAGGCCGCTCATGATCATTGCAGGTGGCCAGTCGGCAACCAGTGAGACATAGCCCAGAGCCAGAAACTCGGCACCACCGGTTCGGGTCAGCGCAAGGCCGAGTGCCAGGCTGACGGCAACGATCAATATGATTGGGGTGCTGAGCGCATCGGCGGCGTCATTCCAGCTTAGACATTTTGTCACCAGCATCAGCCCCATCCCAGCCAGTGCGGTGACGGTGATCGGGGCAATGCCAAAGGCTGCCAACCCAACGACCAGTAACATGATGGAGAGTGCCAGTGGAGCCTTGTCGGTATGTGGCAGATCGACTGTGGCGTCGAGTACCAGAACATCACCACGGTTTTTGATGGTTTTAAGGCTCTCGGCAGCCCCCTGTGCAAGCAGTACATCCCCCAGCTGAAGCTCTGTGTCACTGATGTCCCGGCCCCGCAGTGAGACGCCGCTGGGCCGGTTCAGACCCAAGATGACCAGGCCGTAGCGTTCGGCGAAGCGGGCGCGCCTGAGTGTCTTGTGATAGAGGGGGGAGTGCTCTGTGACTACAATTTCAGCCAGCTGCTGCCCTTCGGCCGAGAGTGGGTTTTCTTCGCTGATGGGGGTCTCGATATTTGAGACATTGTAGAGTTTTGCACCCAGCAGGTGCTCGTAATCCTTCAGGTTTTCCGGGGTGTCGCTCACCAGCAGGCGATCGCCTTCGCGGATTACTGCGGTTGGCAGCCGGCTTACCTGCAATCCTTCGCCCCGGTAGATGGCCTCGACCTTCATCTCCCGATTGGTCTTTATCAGGATGTCGGTCAATGTCTTTCCATTGGCGAAGCTCTCTTCATCGATGTGCAGCAGCGCCTCAAAGATGCGTGGAGAGGTGTCGGCCAGCAGCGGTTTCCGTTCGGGCAGCAGGCGGGGCGCAATAAGCCACAGGTAGATGATGGCGATGCTGGCGGCGATGGCGGCGGGCATGACAAAGTCAAACATGCCGAACTGTTTGAGCCCGAGATCTGCTGCAATGGCAACGACCAGCAGGTTGGTTGAGGTGCCAATGGGGGTGCCCATGCCACCCACCAGTGTGGCGAACCCCATTGGCATCAGAATGCCTGAGGCCGGTTGTTTGCTGCGCAGTGATGCGCTGATCAGTATCGGCAGTAGCATCACGACGATGGGGGTGTTGTTGAGAAAGCCGCTTAGCACCGCTGCAATGAACAGTGTCAGCAGCAGTGAAAGCATGGGGGAGGCGATCCATACTCGAGAGAGGAGTGAGGCCAGTGGGCGCAGTGCGCCTGTGGTCTCCAACCCGCGGCTGAGGATCATCAGCGAGCAGATGACGACCAGCGCCTCGTGGCCAAATCCGAGGAAAAGCTCTTCCGGGCGAAGTTCAACCCCGTTGCGCTGATAGGGGAATACCTCAAACCCAACGACCAGTGCGATTAAAACCAGCAGGGAGGAGGTTTCAAGTGGGATGCGGTCGCGGGTAAAAAGAAACAGTGCAACGCCAATCAATACAAGAACAGCATAGGTGTGGACATCTGGTATTGATAAAGGCATTGGTGGCTGGCGTACCCATGTGAGATTTTTTTAGAGGCTGCTCTCTTTGCATTATTAAATCAATTCAGTGAATGGATCAAATATTGCTCATGCCCAAGGTGTCGTCATCTATCTGGATTTCTTTATGCTTTTATCGCCAGGGATGACCTGAAAAAGAGTTGATAGTTTGCTGGATCTTCACTATTCTACAATGAGAACCCAAGGAGAACATGGTGCTTACCCCGCGTCAACTTCAAACCCTCAACTTTATTCGGCACTTTATGACTGCCCACCAGCATGCCCCCAGTCTAACCGAGATTGCGCATGGCATTGGTATTCGCTCCAAGGGTGTGGCGCACCGTTATGTGCAGGCGCTGGCGGGCGCGGGTTATCTTACCTTGCATCCGGGGCGGCAGCGGGGGATTGAGCTGGTGCAGGAGGATCGGGACGATATGTTGAGCATGCCGCTGCTGGGGTACATTGCAGCAGGCCAGCCGATTGAGGCCATTCCGGGTCAGGATGTGCTGAACCTGGGTGAGTTGCTGGGGGCAGACCGCTATGCGCTTCGGGTAAAGGGTGACTCGATGATTGAGGCGGGCATTCAGGATGGGGATACGGTCATTATCGAACACCGGATGCGTGCAGATGATGGAGAGATTGTGGTGGCGCTGGTTGATGGTGAAGAGGCGACACTCAAGCGCCTGAAAAACCGGCAGGATGGCTGTGTTGAGCTTATTGCAGAAAACCCTGAGATGCTGCCGCTGTGCTATGCCGCTGAGCGGGTAGTGGTGCAGGGTGTGGTGGTTGGTCTGTTACGCCGTTACCCGTGACCATTTCATTAGCCTGTCTCTTTTATCCCATGCAGCATCACGATCAGATTGGCTTCATTGCTTCCTAGTCCTAACTCCTCTATCAGGCGTGGAGCCGTTGCGCCATGACGAACCATCTGTATGGCGTCACCGTATGAGCAATCATTCTGCTCCTGGTTTTCGATATGATCCTGGCGTATCTGTAATGCCCTATGGTGCTGTTCTAGCTGGTTAAGCCGCCTATTGACGCCAACGGTGCCAGCACAGAGCGCAGAGAGATTCGATGTGAGTGTATCGATCTGTGCCTGAGCCTGGGCAAGCTGAATGCTTTTTTTTCGCAGCTGGGAGATCAATACCCACAGCAGGCAGCCAATGGCGGCCAGGCTCGCTATGCCGATGCCAGCCCAGGCACTGCCCCAGGTTATATCTATTGTATCAAGCATAATCATCTACCCTTGGGAAGCTAAGTTATTACCTTGACGGAGTGCTGGCATGCGATAGTGGTTAGAACATGCCAACTTCTGCCCACTCTTCGTCCGTCAGCAGTCTGTTTAGATCCACGACAATCAGTAGATTTTCATCTCTTGTGGCTACGCCCTGGATATAGCGTGAGCTCTCTTCGTTTCCAACATTTGGCGCGCTGTCGATCTCTGAGGAGCGCAGCTCCACCACCTCGGCAACGCTGTCTACCAGAATGCCGACAACCTGTTTGTCTGACTCTATGATGACGATGCGGCTGGAATCTTCAATCTCTGCCGTGGAGAGCCCGAAGCGGGTTCTTGTATCGATCACGGTAACCACATTGCCACGCAGGTTGATTATTCCAAGCACATACATCGGTGCCCCCGGAACGGGTGCAATCTCCGAAACACGCAGCACCTCCTGTACTTGCATCACATTGATGCCGTAGGATTCATCCTGAAGCCTAAAGGTAACCAGTTGTATTACCGGGTCATTCGCATAACTCTCGGCTACGGCATCTGTCATGTCTCACCTCAATGTTCTTATCATCTGACTGTCAAAAACCGGACGCGCGTAGCGTACGGCATTTATTCTCATGCATCATTCATGCCTGTTTTTGGCATGGTTTCTGGTTTTGCCGGGCTGGATCATCTTTAGCAACACATCCAGATCAATGATGATGCAGAGCTGATCGGGTAATGTGCCTGCCATCCAGGCGCGATTTTTATGCCGACAGGACCAGTGGACATCATCAGGCTCCACCATAACCGGGCTGAGCAGCTTGTCGCACATCAGCCCCCACTCCCCATCGCCAATGATCAGCACGTGATTGGGGGAGACGGTCTGCTCTTTTGCCGGCGACAGCTTGCCCGGCATAACCAGCCTTGCGACATCAATGACCCCCACCTTGTGCCCGCGATGTGCCAATATGCCCCGGTGCCACTCTGGCTGCCCCAGAAGATGGGTTGTGCCTGACTTCTGCTTCCCCGCAATGCTGTTTAACTCGCTTAACGGTACCGCTAAGTGTAGCCCATTGATCTCAAACAACAGGCATTGAAATCGCCCTTTTGCCCAGTGCGGAATCACCGGCTGCGGCGGCTCTTCAGCATCCAGATCCACTGCCGGTGAAGGTATTGGTGCAGCAGTCGGTTCCACCTTTGGGGCGGCCAGTGTCTCATTAACCGGCTCTCGGTACTCCTCTACTTCACTTAGAAGCGTCTGCAAATACTCTGCGACCAGCTGATCTGGCTCGCTGAGTTGCAGTGGTTGCTCTTCCTGTTTGGTTTTCATCCGCTGACCCCGGCTCTGGAGTGAGGCTGATCCATCTGCTGTAGGGTCTCTAACAGAGCAGCATAGGCCAAAAGGCCTCTGGCACGCGGGTCAAATGCAGCGGGTGGTATGCCGGCGCGGCTTGCTTCGCGAAACTTGGTGTCTATTGGAATGACACCTTCCCACAGCTCGTTTGGCCAGTTTTCACGCAGTGTCCTAAGGCTTGAAATGGAGGCTCTTGTGCGCTTGTCAAACAGTGTCGGGACAATGATATAAGAGAAGTCTGTCTTGCGTGCCTTCAGCACCATTTTTAGTGTATTGAGCATCCGCTCCAGACCCTTGAGTGCAAGAAATTCGGTCTGCACGGGGATGATCAGACGCTCGCACGCTGCCAGTGCATTGATCATGAGCACGCCCAGCATGGGTGGGCAGTCAATCAATACATAATCATAGCGATCGGAGAGCTTGTTCAGTGCATTCTTGAGTATCAACCCCATCCCTTCCAGCCGGCCTGCCTGGCGGTCAAGTGTTGCCAGTGCCACCGATGCCGGCAGCAGCTCCAAACCCTCTGTCCCGGTCTCACAGATAATGGATGCCGGGTCGATAGGGCGTCGCTCTGCCACCGCCTGAAACAGGGAGTAGGCGCTCTCTTCAAGCATGTCAGGGTCGTATCTGAAATAGCTGGTCAGTGAGCCGTGCGGGTCAATATCCACCAGCAGGGTTCTGAAACCCCATGCCGCAAGCAGACCGCCCAGGCTGACGGCGGTTGTCGTCTTTCCTACTCCCCCTTTTTGATTGGCGATGGTCCAGACTTTCACGGTGGAACCTCGGCTGCCTCTACTACTTTACGGCCTGCCTGGGCTCTTTTCCCGGCCATGATCAACAGTGAGACACGACGGTTTTTTTGTCGCCCGGCAGCTGTTGTGTTATCCGCTATGGGGCGGTGCTCTGCATAACCAATGGCAGCCAGGCGTTCAGGGTCTATGCCCAGACGGGTAAATATATGCACTACACTGGCGGCGCGGGATGCCGACAGCTCCCAATTGGAGGGAAATGCGGCATTCTTGATTGGAATATTATCGGTATGCCCCTCCACATTGATGATGTTCGGCAGTGGCTTGAGGATTGCGGCAATGGTGCGCATAACATTGAGTGCTTTATGTGAGATACGGGCCGTGCCACTGGCAAACAGCATCTTGCTTTTTATTTCGACCTCAATCCAGTGCTTGGTCTGCGTAACCTCAATAAGCCCCTGTCCAATATAGTTTGACATGGACTCTTTAAGGTCAGCAGCAATAGAGGAGAGATCAGCCTGGTTTGGCTCAACCTCATCCAGTTGGTCAGAAGTCTCTGGCGGCACAGCATCAACAGGGGATTCCAGATTGGCTGGCTGTGAATCATCCTGATTATAAGCACCGGGATCAGAGGGCCTTAGGCTGGTGGCTATATCACCAATCTGGATCGGGTTCATCTCATTTGCACTGGGTTTGAATGCACCGACCAGGGTGTTGGAGAGCACCCGGTATTTTCCTTCATTAACCGAGGATATCGAATACATGACCACAAAGAAGGCAAACAGCAGGGTGATAAAATCGGCATAAGAGACCAGCCACCGCTCGTGGTTGGCTGGATCTTCATGGCGTTTTCTTCGTCTCATATCATCTGCAACAGGTGACAATAACCGGATGGTAAAAACAGAGGCCATTCATCATTTTCACCGAAGATAGCCATGCAGTTTTGACTCGATGTTTCTGGGGTTTTCACCCTCTGCAATGGAGACGATCCCCTCTGTCACCATCTCCCGGTATTGGCTGCGGCTCATGGCATGTGCCTTTAGCTTGTTGCCAAATGGCAATAAAAACAGGTTTGCCAATCCGATACCATAGATGGTGGCGACAAAAGCCGTCGCAATGCCGCCGCCCAGCTTGCTGGGATCTGCCAGATTCTGCATGACATGGATCAGACCCATAACCGCACCAATGATGCCAATCGTGGGTGCGTAGCCCCCCATCCCCTCAAATACCTTTGCAGCGGCCAGGTCATGATATTCCTGATTATCCAGCTCCACCTCAAGGATCGATCTTATGACCTCAGGCTCGCTGCCATCGACCAGCAGCTGCATGCCTTTGCGCATAAACAGATCGGTTTCAGACTCTGCAATGGTCTCCAGCCCCAACAGCCCCTCTTTGCGTGCGATGTCGCTCCAGTGGATGATCTTTTTTATCGCCTCCTGGGTATTGATTTTTGGCGGTATAAACACACTTCCAGCCAGCCGCAGTGCATGCAGAAAATCGCGTACTGGTGTTTGCAGCAGAATGGCACCGATTGTGCCACCCAGCACGATCACCAATGCAGGCCCGTTAACCAGTGAGCTGATGTGCCCACCTTCAAGGGCATTACCACCAATGACGGCAACAAAAGCCAGGATGATACCGATAACACTCAGCAGATCCATCAGGGGGTGCTCTCAACGGCCTTTACAAGTGCTGAGCCTATTTGATTAACAGGAAGAACCCGATCGGACAGCCCGGCTTTTTGCACCGCTTGCGGCATACCAAAGACCACGCAGCTGGCTTCGTTCTGAGACCATACGGATGAACCACTGGATTTAAGCAGGCGGGCGCCTTCCAGCCCATCGGCTCCCATGCCGGTCAAGACAACCGCCAGCACGCCCTTGCGGTAGACCTTGGCCAGAGAGCTGAAGGTGATGTCAACGCTTGGCTTGTAGGTTTGACCGCTATCCGACTCTTTGATGTGTACAACGAATCTGGAGCTTCCCCGCCGTTCGGTGGTCATTTGCGTGCCACCTGGTGCCAAAAGTGCTACTCCGGGTTGTAGAGGATCGCCATCAACTGCCTCTTTTACTGTAATACGAGACTGTGTATCCAGCCTTTTCGCAAAGGCTGGGGTAAAATTTGCGGGCATGTGCACCACCAGCAGGATAGGCAAGGGAAAATCGGCTGGTAAGCTGGTCAGTATGGTTTGCAGTGCAACGGGGCCGCCTGTCGAGGCACCAATAACAACCATTTGATAGTGTGCTTTGGGCGCTGCATGCTGCTGGGTTTGGATCTTGGCCTTCGAAGATAACGACGGTAGGGGAGGGCGTCTGGCAAGGGCGAAGATGCGTTCGGCCAGAATGGTTCTGGCTGCTGCATGGCCTGCGGATATATTTCCAAAATCCTTTGATAAAAAGTCTGCTGCGCCGGCATCCAGGGCATCCAGTGTCGCGGTTGCCCCCTCTCGGGTCAGGGATGAGAGCATTAAAATAGCCGTGGGTCGATCTGCCACGATGTGTTTTACCGCAGTTATCCCATCCATAACCGGCATCTCTACATCCATGGTGATGACATCAGGGTGTAGCTGTTGTGACAGCTGTACCGCTTTTAATCCATTCTCCGCCTCGCCAATGACCGCTATGCCTTCAATCTTATTGAGCATCTCAACCAGACGTTTACGAAAAAAGGCTGAATCATCAACGACCAGCACCCCTATCTTTGAACTCGATGTCATAGGTTTAACCCACAAGCGATAGAGGTGCCGGAAAAATCCTTTGCATCACTTGCAACTCACAGTCGGTCTGAAATCAATGTGCATATTTTTGCATGAGCCCTGGCACATCCAGGATTAAAGCAATCTTGCCATCGCCTGTGATCGTTGCGCCGGCCATGCCTTCAAGCCCCTGTAATAGTGCTCCCAGCGGCTTGATGACAACCTCTTCCTGCCCAATCAGGTAATCCACCACCAGGCCAATGTGTACCCCTCCTGAAGAGACCACAACCACATGGCCACCGCCCTCTCCGCGTGGTGCGTTTACATCTTTCACCAACCAATCATGCAGGTTAAAGAGTGGCAGAGCGCGGTCTCTGACACGAATCGTCAGTTGGCCGTCTACGGTGTTGGTTCGGCTCTCATCCATGTTAAAGATTTCGACTACATTTGACAGCGGCAGCGCAAAGGGTTGGGTGCCAAGCACAACCATCAAGGTTGGAAGGATGGCCAATGTCAAAGGCAGCTTGATGGTAATAAGGCTGCCTGTCCCCAGCTCTGAATCAATATCCACCGTCCCATTCATCTGTGAGATGCGGGTCTTTACCACATCCATACCCACGCCACGCCCGGAGACATCAGAGATCTCTGTTTTGGTTGAAAAGCCGGGATGAAAAATCAGGTTGAAGCAATCTTTATCATCCATCCGGGCGGCGGCCTCTTCGTCCATTATGCCCTTTTCAACCGCTTTCATGCGCAGCACATCAGGATCCATCCCTTTGCCATCATCCGCGATCGAAAGCATGATGTGGTCGCCCTCCTGGGAGGCGGCCAGCTTTACGGTGCCTTTGCGTATTTTCCCAACGGCCTCTCGCTCATGGGGCTGTTCGATACCATGATCCACCGCATTACGAACCAGATGAACCAGCGGATCCGCCAGTGCCTCTACAAGGTTTTTATCAAGATCGGTATCCTCTCCGGTCATCTCCAGGTCAATCTCTTTTTTAAGGGTGCGAGCCAGGTCGCGAACCACTCGGGGGAAACGGCCAAATACCTTCTTAACCGGCTGCATGCGAGTCTTCATAACCGCCAGTTGCAGATCTGAGGTTACGACATCCAGGTTGCTGACTGCTACCGCGACGGGGCCCTCGCCAATATCTGCGCGCAGTGTGGCAAGCCGGTTACGAACCAGTACCAGCTCACCTACCATGTTCATGATCTCATCCAGCCTTGCGGTGTCCACACGTACTGTGGTCTCTCCGCTGGGTGCTGCTTTTTTTGCCGGAGCTTTTTCAGACTTCGCTGGTGCGGTCGTTTTTTCCGGCTTTTGGGGTGCTGGCTGAGGTGCGGCGGGCGGCTCCTTTACTTCAGGCTTCTTGTGCTCTTCGGGCTTTGATTCTGCCTGTGCAGTGCCGCCATGTTTGCCTTTGCCGTGCAGTTGATCCAGCAGTGCTTCAAATTCCTCTTCTGTGATGCTGTCGTTATCAGAATCAGGTGCAGCTGCTGTCGATTCATTGCGGGTTGTGGGGGCACCACTGTGCTTGCCCTCACCGTGCAGCTGATCCAGCAGTGCTTCGAACTCATCTTCAGTGATGTCATCATTATCAGAAACGGGTGCAGCTGCCGCTGATTCACTGGCGGCGGGAGCACCACCATGCTTGCCTTCGCCGTGTAGCTGATCCAGCAGTGCTTCAAACTCATCTTCGGAGATATCATCGTCTCCTGTGGCGGCTGATGGCGCTGGTTTGGTTTCTGGCTCCGGTTCTGGCTCTGGAGCCATCTCAGGAGCAGCATTTTCATCCTGTGGTAATGCGTATAGCCTTAGTCTTTCCAACAACTCAGAGGGGGCAGCTTCTGGCTCTTCACCGGCATTTATGCTTTCAAACATCCGGTTGACTTCATCCAGCACTTGCAGCACAGCATCCATCAGCTCTGGGTCAACAGCCCGCTCACCTTTGCGCAAAATATTGAATACATCCTCTGCCCGGTGACAAACAGCAACCAAGGCATCCATGCCAAGGAAGCCAGCACCACCTTTAATCGTATGAAATCCACGAAAAACAGAGTTGAGCAGATCCAGGTCATCTGGGGATTGTTCAAGATCCAGCAGCTCTTCGTTTAGTGTCTCCTGGATCTCTCCGGCTTCAATTAAAAAGTCCTGTAGAATCTCATCATCGCTATCAATGCTCATAACTAAAATCCCAGACTGGAGAGTAGGTCGTCCACATCATCCTGATTGCTTAACATCTCTCCCTGTTCAACATTTGGTACGGCAGGGCCTGCCATTTCAACGTCGGCTTTTTTAACTTCATTTTTTCTTGCGGTACCTGAGATGGCGACCAGGCGTACCAGTTTCTCTTCCACATCCTGAATCAGCGTAATCACCCGGCGGATGATCTGCCCGGTTATATCCTGATAGCCTTGTGCCAGAAGCACTTCTGATAAGTTATCATGCAGTGTCTTTGAGTGACCACTGGCCAGGGTCAGGAAGCTGCCGATCTCTTCACTCAGTGCACGAAAATCCTCCAGCTCCATTTTACGATCCCGGAAGCGATCCCATTCCGCAGCTAATTTGCTGGATATCTCTGCCAACTCCTCTGAAACCGGCATGCTCTCTTCTACTGCTTTGAGGGTGGTGTTGGCTGCATTTTCAGTCATCTCGATGACGTAGGTAAGGCGCTCTGTGGCATCGGGCATTTCATGCTGTATGACCTGTACGACCTTGTCATCCATTGCAAAACCGATGATGGCTTCATGCAGTTCGCGTGTTAAGCGACCTACCTCCTGAAACAGATCCATCTCCATGTTTTCAGGAAAACTTCTAATAATCTGGGTGGCCTCAGTATCATTACCGGCTTCCAGGGCGGCAACAAGGGCGCGTGCTTGAGCCAGACGCTCACTCTCAACGATGGTTTGCTCCATCTATATTCCCCTTGGTTAGCCTGCAACGCGCTCGAAGATTTTGTTGATCTTCTCTTCCAGCGTTCCTGCGGTAAAAGGTTTGATTACGTACCCATTTACCCCCGCTTCAGCCGCCATGATAATCTGTTCGCGTTTGGTCTCTGCGGTAACCATCAGTACCGGAAGGCTGGCCAGCTTTGGATCGGCACGCACGGCTTTTAACAGGTCGATCCCGGTCATGCCGGGCATGTTCCAGTCACTCACCAGGAAATCAAAGTCGCCTGATTGCAGCATCGGCAGTGCCGTGAGTCCGTCATCCGCTTCATGCGTGTTGGTGAACCCAAGATCCCGCAGCAGGTTCTTGATAATCCGCCGCATTGTGGAGAAGTCATCCACAATCAGAATCTTCATGTTTTTATCCACTGTTACCTCCAAACTCAATACAATAGTTAGCCATTACTCTTCTTCCGTATCTGCCAGCCACTCTTCCAGACGGGAGCGCAGACGCAATGCCGCCTGGCTATGGATCTGGCAGACTCGCGATTCACTGACTCCGAGTATTTGACCGATCTCTCTTAAATTCAGCTCTTCATCATAATAGAGCGCCATAACCAGACGTTCCCGCTCTGGCAGGCCCGCTATCTCTTGAGCCAGCGCCTCTTTAAATGCATCTTTTTGCAACCCTTCATAAGGGCCGGCATGCACGCCACCAGCCTCTCCCCGCATGACATCGCCCACTGCTGTCAGCTCATCAAGGCTGAAGATGCGGCAACCGGAGGCATCCTGAAGAATGGCGTGGTACTCTTTCAGCGTCATCCCCAGCTCTTCTGCGACCTCTACGTCGCGGGCATCCCGCCCGTACTCATTTTCAATGGTGCGCATGGCCTCGGCGACGACACGCGCCTTGCGGTGCACGGATCGGGGCGTCCAGTCACTGCGCCTGATCTCATCCAGCATGGAGCCTCTGATGCGAATGCCGGCATAGGTCTCAAAGCTGGCACCCTGGCTTGGATCATAGTTGCGGCTTGCCTCAAGCAGGCCAATCATGCCGGCCTGGATCAGGTCGTCGGCCTGAACATTGGGTGGTAATCGGTTCATCAGATGATACGCAATGCGCTTCACCAGCGGCGCATGCTGGGTAACCAGTTCATTACAATTATGTTCCTGCATAGCTGAATACGCTGCCAGACCGTTCACCGTTCTGTCTCCCCGTTGTAACTTGCATATTGAATCAGCCTCTCCACAAAGAACTGAAGTTGCCCATTGGCTCCAGCAGGTACAGGCCAGTTATCGGCTCTCTTTGCCAAATTCTTGAATGCCTGTGAAGCAGGGCTGCGTGGATAGGCCTGTACGACTGATTTTTGCCCCTTCACAGCCTTGCGTAAAGACTCATCATACGGGATGCTTCCCATCTGGTTGAGCATGACATCAAGATACCGATCCGTCACTCTAAAGAGTTTATTATAGAGTGCCTTTCCCTCTTGTATACTGCGAACCATGTTTGAAAGGATTCGAAAGCGGTTGACGCCATACTCCCGATTCAATAATTTAATCAGTGCATAGGCATCTGTGATAGAGGCCGGTTCATCGCATACCACCACAACCAGCTCCTGTGCGGCCCGGCTGAAGCTGATTACAGTATCAGAGATACCGGCTGCGGTATCCACCACCAGCACATCCAGATCATCACTGACTTCACTGAATGCATTAATCAGCCCGGCATGCTCAGCAGGGCTTAGTTCCGCCATCTGTTGAATGCCAGACGATGCAGGCACCACACGTACCCCGGCAGGCCCATCCAGCATCACTTCACTTAAACTGCGTTCACCGCGCAGCACATGGGAGAGGTCGTACTCCGGGTGCAGTCCAAGGGCAATATCAATATTGGCCAGCCCCAGATCGGCGTCGAGTATCATGACCCGCCGGCCCATTTCGGACAGGGCAACGGCGAGGTTGATGGAGACATTTGTTTTGCCTACCCCTCCCTTGCCTCCGGTCACTGCAATCACCCGTATCGGGCGGGGTCTCACCATTGCGCGAAGGCCTGAGGCCTGGTCGGCTCTCATATCAGACATGGGCATGGGTTCTCGTGCCTCCCAATGCCAGCGCCATGAAGCCATCATCCCGGCTCTCTGTTGCCTCCTGGCTGAGCGCAACGGCATGGCTGATCAGTGAATGCGGTCGCGCAAGTTGCAGATCCTCTGGGACTTTTTGGCCATCGGTGGTAAATGCGACAGGCAATGCGCTGTGCATCACCGCAGAGAGCACGTTGCCTATGGAGGCGGCTTCATCCATCTTGGTCAGGATGCAGGCATCCAGTTGTACTGTGGAAAATGCCTTTATTGCCTGCTCCAGTGATCGCTGTTGGGTGGTGGCTGGCAGCGCCAGGAAACTGCGCACCGGCTGATTGCCTGCTTTGAGCATGGAGAGCTGCTCGTTAAGTTGCACATCACGCTGGCTCATGCCTGCGGTGTCTATCAGGATGAGCCGTTTATCACAAAGGGCATTCAGCGCACTGTTAAGTTCATCGACCGAGCCTGCCGAGCGCACCGGCACATCCAGGATGCGGGCATAGGTATTGAGCTGTTCACGTGCGCCGATCCGAAAGTTATCTGTGGTAATCAATGCCACATTGCGTGAGCCATGACGCAGACAGAAGCGGGCAGCCAGTTTTGCCACGGTTGTTGTCTTCCCAACCCCTGTAGGCCCGACGATGGCAATGGCTCCCCCCTGCTCCAGCATATCTTCATCCGCAGCAGGCAGTGCATTGGCCAGATTGTAGAGCAGTTTGCGCCAGGCCTGCTCTAGATTGCCAACTGTATCCAGCTGGTTAACGGCCTCGCGGCAGATGTCAGGACTAAAACCGATATTCATAAGCCGCCGCAGCAGCTCTTGGGTATTGGGCTTATGCTCAGCCATGTTGTTCCAGGTCAGCTCTGATAGCTCATTTTCCATCATGCGCCGCAGTGCCTGCATCTCCTGGCGCATCTCTACCAGAATGGGATCCTGGCTCCACTCTACGCGGGGTTTTGGCGGCGATTGCGGCCGCTCTGAAGCCGGCTGCTGTATGGGGGACGGAGCCTTGTTTGCTGCACGTTTTTTTGCAAAATCAGTAACCATCCCCGGTGATGCCGCAGGTGCTTCCGGCCGAGAGGAGGCCGCTGCCATCACAGAAGATTCGTCATAATCAATGGCAGCCACCAGCTCGACACCACCTTCAACTGATCTGTTCGACAGGATTACAGCATCTGGCCCGAGCGCTTCGCGTACCTTTTGGATCGCTTGCCGCATATCCTTCGCAAAAAACCGTTTTATCTTCATTGCTTGCCATTCCTCACAGAAAGAGAGTTATTTGCAATCAGCATGGGTTTCACCCCGCGATACTCCCTAACTAGGTTTATACATCGTTATCAGTTGGCTTTGCCTATCGTCGCAACCACCTTGATCTGGCGGTTATCCGGGATCTCATTGTATGAGAGCACCTTCATGGTCAGGCCGCTCTGCTTTACAAATTTAGACATCCAGGGGCGGATGGGTGCCGCCACCAGCAGGATACTCTCCTGCCCTGCGGTCTCTTGATGCCCCGCTGTTTCAGTCAGCGCCTGTTGCATGCGCTCTGCCAGCCCCGGCTCGAAACCTGCGGCTCCTTCCGGGGAGCTCTGCAAGGTATTCTGCAAGATTTGTTCCAATCCGGGGTCAAGCACGGCTACAGGTATTTCTTCATTAGGACCAACGAGTTGCTGCATTATTGAGCGTGACAGAGATACCCGCACAACAGCGGTCAGTGCGTCAGGATCTTGACCACGCGGTGCATGTTCCGCCAATGTTTCGGCAATGGTGCGAATATCCCGGATGGGGACGTTTTCAGATAACAGGTTCTGGAGCACCTTCAAAACCTGCCCCAAAGAGAGGGCTTTTGGTACCAGATCCTCAACCAGTTTGGGTGCACTCTGCGCCAGCGTGTCCAGCAACTGCTGTACCTCTTCATGCCCCAGCAGTTCGGAGGCATGGTTTTGCAGGATCTCACTCAGATGTGTGGCAACCACGGTGCTGGCATCCACAACGGTGTACCCCAGGGTCTGTGCATGGTCACGCTGGCCTGGCTCAATCCAGACTGCATCCAGGCCAAAGGTTGGATCCTTTCCTTCGATTCCCTGCAGTGTGCCAAACACCTGCCCTGGATTGATTGCAAGGTCGCGATCCGGGTGGATCTCTGCCTCCCCAATCGTCACCCCATGCAGGGAGATGCGATAGGCATTGGGGGAGAGATCAAGATTGTCACGGATATGCACCGGCTGGATAAGAAACCCAAGCTCTTGTGAGAGCTTCTTCCGCACACCTTTAATGCGGCTCATAAGCTGGCCACCCTGGTTGCGATCTACCAGGGGAATCAAACGGTAGCCTACTTCAAGGCCAATGATGTCTACCGGCTGCACATCATCCCAACTCAGCTCTTTTTGTTGCGGTACCACCTCCTCTTCCACAGAGGGTGGCGGTGGTTGCTCTGCGGCCCGCTTTTGGCGCTGTATAATTATCCAGGCTGCGCCACCGGCAATGGAAGCCATGCTTAGAAATGCCACATTTGGCATGCCGGGGATGATCCCCATCAGCGTCAAAATGCCTGCGCTTACCGCCAGTGGTTTGGGGTCAGAAAAGAGCTGGGTTAGAACCTGCCCACCCATATCCTGCTTACCTGCCACGCGTGTCACAATAATGGCGGTAGAGGTTGAGAGCAGCAGGGAGGGGATCTGTGCAACCAGCCCATCGCCAATGGTCAGCAGAACGTAGAAACGCAGTGCGGTTGAAAAATCCAGACCATGCTGAAGTGTACCAACACCCAGCCCGCCCAGGATGTTGATAAAAAGGATAAGAATACCGGCGACCGCATCGCCCCTTACAAATTTGCTTGCACCATCCATGGCACCATAGAATGAGGCCTCTTTGGCAACATCTGCACGCTGTGTTCGAGCCTCATCCTGGTCAATCAGGCCTGAATTCAGGTCGGCATCAATCGCCATCTGTTTACCTGGCATGGCATCCAGTGTAAAGCGTGCGCTTACTTCTGAAACACGCCCTGCACCTTTGGTGACAACCACAAAGTTGATGATCACCAGAATAAAAAATACCACCAGACCCACTGCATAGTTGCCACCGATCACAAAAGAACCGAAGGCCTCAATCACCTTGCCCGCAGCATCACCTCCGTTGTGTCCCTCCAGCAAAACCACACGGGTAGAGGCGACGTTCAAGGCCAGACGCAACAGTGTGGCAACCAGTAAAAGCCCAGGAAAGACACCGAAATCAAGTGGCCGCAGGGTATAAACAACCACCAGTAATACAATGAGTGAAAGGGCGATGTTGAAGGTGAACAGTATGTCCAATGCAATAGGCGGCATTGGCAGTACTACCATCCCCAACATCATCAGCACAATGACTGGTGCGCCGAGGCCGCGCAGCCCAATTCGTTTTACAGACTCAAGCAGAGCTGTGGTATTCATCTGTTGCAGAACCTGGTTGTTGGGCTGACTGTCTTTTGATACAGCGCCTCATGGCAAATCATGTTAATCATGTTGATACTCTTCCGGAACAGGGAAATCATCAGGCATCAGTGGCATGTCACCACCATTCTTACGATAGATCTGAAGCTGAAATACATAGGCCAGCAGCTTTGCTACAGCAAGATAGAGGCCAGTAGGGATGCTGTGGTTTATCTCTGTACTAAAATAGATGGCGCGCGCCAACATGGGTGACTCTATCAGCAGAACATTATTCTCTTGGGCAATCTTTTTAATATTGGCTGCAACCAGCTCTTTACCTTTGGCAACAACCTTTGGGGCGGCCATAGAGTCCTGATCATACTTAATCGCCACTGCATAATGTGTTGGATTGGTCACAACCACATCAGCCTTTGGCACTTCGCCCATCATCCGACGTTGAGCCATCTCGCGTTGCAGGGCCCGTATGCGGCTTTTTACTTCGGGGCGGCCTTCTGTGTTTTTCATCTCATCACGCACCTCCTGTCGGGTCATGCGCATTTGACGTTTGTGATCCCAGAGTTGAAAAGGGATGTCCATTAGTGCAATCAGAATAAGTGTAGAGGACAGTATGATGAAAGAGCTTCCAACCAGTGAACCAACCTCTGCCAACGCTGGGGTGATCTCCAGTTGGCTAAGGCTCATCAGGTCACCTATTGAAAGCCAAAGGATGCTCCCTGTGGCAGTGGCAATAAGCACAAATTTCAGCAGTGCCTTAACCAGCTCCATCAACCCTTTTAGAGAGAAGACCCGTTTCATTCCGGTTATCGGGTTGAGCTTGTTAAACTTCGGTGCAATCGCCTGCATGCTAAAGGCAAGGCCACCGAGAGATACCGAGGCCAGGATAGCAATAGCCATTAAAATAAGGAAAAAGGGAGCCAGCATCCATAACGCATCCTGAAGGGCATCAGAGAGGTGCACCAACATGGCCATAGGGTCATACAGATCATCTCTTTTGAGAGAGAAATTATTGGTCATCAGACCTCTTAATCCCTGTTCAAAATGATCGCTCATGGTTACCAGCGAAATTGCACCCGCTAATGTCACGGCCATTGTGTTCAGCTCTCTTGAACGGGCAACCTGTGATTTTTTCCTGGCATCCTCCAGCTTTTTGGCTGTGGGTTCCTCTGTTTTCTCCTGCCCATCTTTGTTTTCAGCCATGGCTCATCTCACAATCTGCAGGTGGTGCATTAAGAATTGAAAACTTTCACTCACCAATTCACCAAAATTGTGTAATACGTTGGGCAGGGTTGCCCACATGACCACAAAGCCAATCATCATGGTCATTGGAAAGCCTACGGCAAATATATTGAGCTGTGGTGCCGCACGCGTGATGATGCCCATACCTAAATTGACCACAAGCAGTGCAGTAACGAGTGGCAATGCTATTAAAAGCCCGCCTGAAAATACCCGGCCACCCCATATGGCAATATCCCACAACGTGTTTCTTGATAGTCCATCCACTGCTATTGGTACGGTTTGGAAACTATCGATAACCAGTTCGATAAGAATCAGATGGCCATTGAGAGTCAGAAAAAGCAGGGTGACCAAAATCAGGTAGAATTGTGAAACCACAGGCACCTGGACGCCATTTTGTGGATCCATCATTGAGGCAAACCCCAGCCCCATGCTATACGCCATAACCTGGCCGGCAAAGACTACAGCGGCAAATACAAGCTGTAGCATGAAGCCCATCATCACCCCAATGGCGATCTGCTGTAGTGCAATCAACATGGCTTCATGGCTAAAGGTTTCAACCACAGGTGCTGGTGGCAGTATTGGCATTACAATCAGGGTAATCACCAGCGTCAAGGCTGCACGCCAACGCACGGGAACCTGACGGGAAGCAAAGATCGGGGCTGCCATAAAAACTGCACCAATACGCATCAACGGCCAGAGAAAACCGGCCAGATAGGAGGCTATAGCTGTTTCAGAAAATACCATTCACTTAGCCAACCTGGTTACCCTATTAGCGATGGAATGCTTTTGATTAACTGTTCTGTGTACCCTGTAATAACCCGCAATAACCATGGCCCTGTCATCATTAATACCAGCACGACAACCATTAGTTTTGGTACAAAACTTAATGTCATCTCATTGATTTGGGTGGCGGCCTGAAACATGGCAATCAGCAGGCCAATAGCCAGGGCAGACAGCAGAATAGGTGCTGAGAGCAGGGTGATTACTTCAAGTGCCTGTTGGCCAATATTGATTACGGTGTCTGCATCCATTATGTTGCACCCCTGTTAACAGGCAGCTGCCTGTTATAGATTGCGGTTACCTGTAAGGGTCAATCGTTGTTCAGTTATGTATAAAAACTTGATGCCAGTGTTCCAAGCACTAATGCCCATCCATCAACCAGCACAAAAAGCATGATTTTAAAAGGCAGGGATATAATCAATGGTGAGAGCATCATCATCCCCATTGACATCAATACACTGGCCACAACCAGGTCGATGATTAAAAATGGGATAAAAAGTAAAAAGCCAATTTGAAAAGCGGTCTTCAGCTCGCTGGTGGCAAAGGCGGGCATTAACAGAGAGAAGGGTGTCTGCTCCGGTGATTCAATCTCTTCATGTCCGGCAATTTCTGCAAACAGCATCAGGTCATTGTCTCGTGTTTGGGCTAACATAAATTCACGAATGGGTGCTTTTGCATTATCAATGGCCTGGGTGGTTGAGATCTCTTCATTCAGGTAGGGTTGCAGTGCGGCGCTGTTCATTTCATCAAACACCGGGGTCATGATGAAGAAGGTTAAAAACAGGGCCAAGCCAATTATTATTTGATTTGAGGGTGTTTGAGCCGTACCTAATGCCTGACGCAATATAGCCAACACAATAACAATGCGTGCAAATGAGGTCATCATCATGAGTGCACCTGGCAGCAGGCTCATAATGGTCATGAAAAGCAGAATCTGTATGGTCAGTGAATAGCTTTGACCTCCATCCTCTGTGGTGGTTACTGTCAGTGCCTCCAACCCTGGCGCAGCCTGACCTATAACGGGAAATAACAACAGTAGAAGAAGCAATTTCACTGCTGCTTCTCCTGTAATGCAGTTTTCAGTTGCTGCTTAAATTCTGGATCATTATCAGCTGCTGCATTCCACTCCTCCTTTGAAAGCACATGCAGTGTTTGAATCCGCCCGGGTGAGACGCCAACCAGCAGGCGGGTCTCTCCCACTTGCAGGAGCACGGCTCGCTCTCGTGCACCCAGTGAGATGCCCCCAACGATAGTGACTACCCCTTTTCCTATGTTAGGCAGCCCACCAAAACGGCGCAAAAGCCAACCCAGCCCAACAATGAGTGCAAGCACTAAAGCCAGGCCGGCTGCGGTGTTGGCAAGGTGGCTGCTATCCAGTGGCAGATCGACTAGAGGTGCCGGCGTTTTGCTGTCGGCCTCTACAGCGATCAATGAAGATGGCAGCAACAGGAGAGGTGTTATCAGGAGGCGGTTCATTGCAATCTCTTAACCCTGTCTGCTGCGCTGATGACATCGGTCAGGCGTATGCCAAACTTTTCATTTACTACGACAACCTCTCCCTGGGCAATCAAGGTTCCGTTCACCAGTACATCCATTGGCTCTCCAGCCAGCCTGTCCAGCTCTACAACTGAGCCTTGATTAAGCTGGAGCAGGTTGCGAATGTTTATGCGGGTACGCCCGATCTCCATAGAGATTGTGATCGGTACATCCAGGAGAGACTCCAGGTTTACATCCATATTGCCTGTTGCTGCTGCGTCCGGTTCCAATTTCTGAAACTGTGCAGATTCAGCTGCGGCAGGTTCTGTTGGCGTATCATCTGCCCCCGTGTCTCCTGACTCCTCAAGTGCGGCGGCCCATTCATCGGCCAGTGCTTCATTTGGATCAACGTTTTCATCACTCATCATAAATCTCCACTATAAATCGTGGTTCACTTCTTGATAATTTCTAATGCAGAAGTCACTCTTTGCTGTTTATGCCACTCAGCAAGTTTTATGGCATAGCAACCTTCTGATATCCCGAGTTGCCCCTTGAATATCGGTATATCCGCAGCACAGACATCCAGCAGATCAGGTATGTCCATCGGAATAATATCCCCCGCTTTAAGTGCTGCAAGATCCTTCATGCTGATTTCTGCTTGCCCCAGCCGGCTGACCAGTTCGACTTCAGATTCAAGAAACTGCTCTTTTAGTGCAATTGCCCAGCGGTCATCCCGCTCACCTCTATCACTTTGAATTCCGGCATCCAGTAGTTCACGAATAGGTTCCAGCATTGAGTAGGGCAGGGTGAGGTAGAGGTCTCCGCCACCTGTTTCAAGGTCAATGTGAAAAGCAGTGACCACCACTACCTCTGTTGGGCTTACGATATTTGCAAACTGGGGGTTTACCTCAGATCCAACATATTCAAATTTCAGATCCATCACCAGCTTCCATGCCTCCTGGAGATCTTTAAACACAAGCTCCAAAAGCATTTGAACCACTCGAATCTCCGTAGGTGTAAATTCACGGCCTTCAATTTTTGTATGGAAACGGCCTGTGCCACCAAAGTAGTTATCCACCACACAGAACACTAATTTTGGATCAAGCACACAGAGCCCCTGACCTCGCAGGGGAGGGACCCTTATAACGTTCAAGCTGGTGGGAACAAACAGGCTATGCACAAATTCAGAGAATTTGAGCATCTGTACGCCTGATACAGAGATGTCTGCCGTGCGGCGAAGCATGTTGAAAAGGCTGGTTCGAAAATGGCGTGCAAAGCGCTCGTTTATCATCTCCAGGGTTGGAAGGCGACCACGGACAATGCGATCCTGGCTACCAAAATCATAAGAGGATGGCTCACCATCATCAGCACCGGACTCTGTCTCTACATCACCATTATCAACACCGTGCAGCAGTGCATCAATTTCGTCTTGTGACAGCAGGTCGTTTGCACTCATGATATTATTGCATTACAAAACTGGTGAAAAAAACAGCCTCTACAGTCCCTGTGCCACCCTGCTCATCTATAATGCGTTGCAGCTCTTTTAACACATCTGCCTGTAGCTTCTCCTTTCCTTCTCGGGTTGCTAAATCAGATGCTGTTCGGCTCCCAAACAGTTTCAAAAAGTGGTGTCGAATCATTGGGTCGTTATGTTTTAAAAACTCAATCAGATCTTCACTACGTGTTAGTGCCTGAATCCCAATCTGAAGCATCTTTGATCTGCCTTTGCCATCAGGTGATAAATTAACCACAAACACAGGCTTGAAATCCTGATAGAGAGCAGGGCCTTTTTCCTCCTCTTGCACATCTGTTTTTTCCTCTTCATCGCCTTGGGTTGTCTCTTGGCTCTTATCTTCATCAGAAGGTGCTAGCAGAAAATAGGTGGTACCTACGGCAACCCCTATAAGCAACAGCACGCCAAATCCAATAATCAGGATTTTTTTCCACGGTACCGGGGCTTTCTCAGTACCAAGATCCAGCTCATCATCAAGTGATTCATCATTCATTTTTGTATACCCTTTAAATCCCGCAATTGAAAAATGCAACAATCATGCCTCTTTGCGAAAAGATGGTTTTTTTACTTGTTATTCAGTGTCTTAGAATGCTGAATTGAAGTAATGCCAGGGTATTGACTAGCGAAGTCAGGGGGGTGACAAAATTATGGCGCTGTAAATGTCCCCCTGTCATTTTATGCGCATATTATTAGAGGTATTGAAGCTCAGATGATGGCAGCTCATGAGGTGTTTGATGTCGCACTATCAGTGCTGTTAATGGCCAATTAAACTGACCCACCTACGGCCAATAATTTTGACCCACCCCAGGGTGTTATTTTGGCCAAAAGGCCATAACCTTCCTGCCAGGTTTTTCAGGCGGGAGCAGAATATTGGTAAGGTGGACAATGATTCATAAAATCAAAGCGTTATACGATGATGGCAAAGGGCTCTCCAAGCGAGCCATTGCCAGGAAGTTTGGTCTTTCCAGGAATACGGTAAAGAAGTAGCTGGGAATGAGTGAGAAGGAAATTGAGAGCCGGCAGGCGGATCCCTCCAGAGCCTGTTTTCTTTACTTATCAGCTAGTTAAACGATAACTCAGTGCGAAAATGAACTCCGAAACTTGAGTTAGGTAATTTCCCATTCAGAAAGTAGCCGGGTTGCCTGCGGGTCTGTTTTTAAGCCAACATAGGTTTTTGCCGGTAAGCTATACCGATAAGACCCAGGCAGATCAAGAGCAGTGTTGCAGGCTCAGGTACGGTCTGGCCCCTGTTTGTGGTCTGTCCTGCTGCTGCTGCGGTGACGCGGAAGGTTAAGGAGTCGCGCCCATCATTCGCCTGGGTGCGGTCTATGGTAAACCCTAAATCTGTTGGCAGGCCAACGATCAACAGGGTTAGCCAGTCCGGGTTGTTCCAGTCGAAGCCGGTAATTAAGTTGGCCAGCAGGAACTCAAAGCTGTCGTCGAGCAGCGGTGCATAGCCGCCAATAAAGCTGAACTCGATTGTGCCACCGGCTTCAAAGATGGCGTCGCCGCTGATATCGAGAATATCAAAGAGACCTGAGCTGGTACCGGCGAACTCGATCTCCAGTAACCCGCCCTCCTGTAAGATAAAGTCACCGTTGATGATTTCGAGTGTGCCGGGTGAATCACCAGGGCTTATCGTGGTTCCGGAGCCGACAACAACCGGGCCATCGATTGGCTCTGTACCATCGATTCGGACTGGTTCCTCTAGAGCGATATCCCATGGGGTTTCGCCTGGCTCCCCAAGTGGCGGGGTTGCGGGTGTGCCGCCAGCGTTATCAGCAGGATTCGGGTCGTTGCCGGGGGGGGCGCTTTCAGGGGGCGGGGGACTCTCGCTGCTGTTATCGCCTGGGGTGTTGCTGTTTTCCGCGATCTCAACGTCTGGATCAGTGTTGCCGCCAGGTGTCCCATTTTCCTGATTTGATGGGGTTCCATCATCGCCGTTGCCTGGAGTGCTGGCAGGCTCCTCGCTTTCAGCGGTCGGCTCATTGAGTGCCGGGTCGTTATCGGGCATTTCGCTGCTTTCTGCGCTTTTGTCACCTGAATCGGTGTCGCTGTTGGGTGCCCCATTTTCCTGGTCTGTCGGGGCTTCATCGTTGTCGTTGCTGGGCTCGTTGAGTGCCGGGTCGTTATCGGGTGTTTCGCTGTTTTCTGCGCTTTTGTCATCTAAATCGGTGTTGCTGTCGGGTGTCCCATTTTCCTGGTCTGTTGGGGCTTCATCGTTGTCGCTGCCCGGGTTGCTGGTTGTTGCCTCGTTATCTCCAGTGGTCGGCTCATTGAGTGCCGGGTTGCTGGGCGCTATGGGTGCTGCTGCCTGGCTGGGGAAGTTGTTGTCAGGGATGCCGCTGCCAGGGAAACCACCGCCAGGGGCGTTGCCGCCAGAGCGACGGCTGCGGCGGGGCTTGCCACTCTTCTTTGGGCTGTCGGTTGGGCGGCTGCTATTGCCAGCGGATCTGAAGCCAGGGGGTAAATGAGTGCCGGGTGCGGTATCTCCCTGGCTTGAAGGTTTAGCCTCTTCTTGGCGGGTCGGGTGGTTGTAGTTGAGTGGCACCCGGTTATACGGAAGAAAGGTGATGGCATCGTAATTTACATTGCTGGCCAGCAGCTCACCACCACTCAGATCGAAATCTCCTATATCAATAGCAGAGTCACCCTCCTCAGGCGTGTGAGCCCCCTTTTCTGCATTGGTGCGTTTGATTTTTCCTTTGGCCTCCTTGATGTTGTCGGCACGGCCTTTGTTTGCGGGAACCATTGTGCCGGGCAGCGTTGTATCTGCAATCTGACCCTTGTTTGAGGGGGCGGGCACTGTGATGGCATAGACCAGCCCGATCAGTGCAAATAGCAGGCAGATGGATGCCAGCCTCTTCAGGGTTTTCCTGTTTTTCCTTGAATGTCGCCTGCTGTCTCTCATAGATAGCCCTGTTCAGTAAAAAGTGTGTTGGCTGAGGTCTGGGATGCGGATATTGCTGTGCAACATGACTTCAGCCCTGATTGCCATATAAAAGAGCACTATTCAGGCCATAGTCGGCTAGTGGCGGGCTAAGTTATTGTATTTATTGTGTAATTAGCTTCCCAGGAAGCTAATGACTGGAGGGTGGCGGCTCAATATGGCCTTATTGTAAAAAATGCTGACAAATATCAAGAATCGCATTCCTAAAAGTGTCTGTTTAATTCCTGCTGCCAATGAAATCATTTAAAATACAGTTGGTTATAATGTCATTGGTCATTATTTCCAGTGTAAGATTTTTTGACACATCACCAGCAGAAGAGCGGCAGTACATATGGTGAAGAGAGCCGATGGAGTGAGCGGATATTGGTTTCCGCAAGCCGCTATCGTAGTGGTAATATCTGCCTACCCTGAGCACTGTAGACAACCGAATGCGACGCAGAAAAACCCCGACAAAACCAAGAGACATCCCTTGATGCCCGAGTTGGTCGTGCTCTGGACAGATGCGCTCATCTTCCTGCTGATTGCCCTGGTGTTGCTGTTTGGCCGTCTGACTGCCAGCCGGGAGCATCTGCGTGCGCCCTGGCGTACTGTGGCGCGGAGCCGGATGGGCATGGGTGCGTTGGTGGTGCTCAGCGTCTATGTGCTGATCGGGGTGATGGATTCGGTGCACTACAAGCCGCTGCTGCCGGAGGCAGAACGAACAGCGGAGGTGACGCACTCCAATGAGGTGCAGAGCCTGCTCGATTATCTGCTGACCCCCCTGAGAGAGCAGCAGGAGAAGACCTACTCTGCCCCACTGGCGACCCACCTCTACAGCAAAGAGAACATTGAACAGGCCGATGGGCAGATGGTGCGGGACTACCCGCGGCTGAAATATGGTGGGGCGCACCTGCAGGATCCGCAACAGGAGTGGGCCGCAGATGTGGCCTGGACAGCCATTATAGGTGCACAGGAGGCGCTGCTGGCCTGGCTCTCGGTGACTGGCATCATCACGTTCTGGCTTGCATGCCGTGCTGGCCGCAGCTTTTTTCAGCAGTGTCAGCTAATCCTCTACAGCCGGACAGAGGTACCCTGGCGCGTCATCTTTATCGTGCTGGGCATTATCCTGCTGGCGGCCTTTACCGCTGCCAACCTGGGGGTCAAATATCACCTGCTGGGAACCGACAAGGTGGGTGAGGATGTGCTCTATCAGACATTGAAGAGCGTCCGCACCGGCTTGGTGATCGGCACCCTGACCACCCTCATCATGCTGCCAGCCGCCATCCTGATGGGCATCATGGCGGGCTATTTTCGTGGCTGGGTGGATGATGTGATCCAGTATATCTACACCACGCTCAGCTCCATCCCCGGTGTCCTGCTGATTGCTGCGGCCATCCTGATGCTACACGTCTACATGAACAACCACGCCGATGAGTTTGCCAGCCTGGTGGAGCGTGCTGATCTGCGGCTGCTGTTTCTCTGCATCATCCTGGGAATCACCAGTTGGACGGGGCTCTGCCGCCTGCTGCGGGGCGAGACGCTCAAACTGCGGGAGCTGGATTATGTGCAGGCCGCCCAGGCCTTTGGCGTGAGCCATTTTACCATCATCATACGGCACATCCTGCCCAATGTGCTGCATATCGTCATGATCACTGTGGTGCTCGATTTTAGCGGGCTGGTGCTGGCCGAGGCGGTACTCTCCTACGTCAATATCGGTGTCGACCCCACCATGAATTCCTGGGGCAACATGATCAACAGCGCGCGGCTGGAGATGGCGCGGGAGCCGATTGTCTGGTGGTCACTGGTGGCGGCGCTGATCTTCATGTTTACCCTGGTACTGGCTGCCAACCTCTTCTCTGATGCCGTGCGTGACGCCTTTGATCCGCGTCTGAGGGGCGGTAGCTAATGTCTGACGTACTGCTGCGCATAAAGAACCTGAAGACCTGGCTGGGAACCGGGGCCGCCCCCGTGCGAGCCATTGATGGCATCGACCTGGAGATAAAAAAGGGGGAGACCTTCGCCCTGCTGGGCGAGTCGGGCTGTGGCAAGTCAATGACGGCGCTGTCGATCATGCGGCTGCTGCCGCCGGTTGGCCGGATCGTGGACGGCTCGATCCATCTGGGTGAGACCAGCCTGCTGGATCTGCCTGAAAACAGGATGCGCAATGAGCGCGGCGGGCGTATGGGGATGATATTTCAGGAGCCCATGACCTCGCTGAACCCGGTGCTGACGGTGGGTGCCCAGATTGCCGAGGCGGTCTGCATCCATGATGCCGACCCGCAGCAGAATATCAAGGCACGGGTGGTGGAACTGCTGAGGGCGGTCGGGATACCCGACCCGGAACAGCGCTTTGGCGAGTATCCGCACCAGCTCTCGGGCGGCATGAAGCAGCGGGTGATGATCGCCATGGCCCTGGCCGGGCGTCCGCAGCTGTTGATTGCAGATGAACCGACCACGGCGCTGGATGTCACCATCCAGGCGCAGGTGCTGGCGCTGATGAAGCAGCTGCAGCAGGAGAGCGGCATGGCCATCCTGCTGATCACCCATGATCTGGGGGTGGTGGCCGAGGTGGCGGATCGGGTGGCGGTGATGTATGCCGGGCAGATTGTTGAGACCGCACCCTGCAAGGCATTTTTTCAGACGCCCAGGCACCCCTATAGCCGAAAGCTGTTTCACTCCATACCGGGTCGGGATAAACGCAATGAGCGGCTGGCTGTCATCGAAGGCACTGTGCCGCCGCTGGATCAGGCGTTTAGCGGCTGCCGGTTTGCAGATCGCTGTGATGTGGTGATGCCGATATGTCGCCATCAGATCCCGCAGTGGGATCAGTATACAGAAGGGCAGGGGGTTCGCTGCCACCTGCAAGGGGATGCAGAGGCGACGGTTGAGCCGCCAGCAAGCGTGAAGAAGCATGCCGTTGCAGCAGTTGAAAACAGCCCCCCAACACCTCTGCTGAGTGTTAGTGATCTAAAGGTTTATTTTCCTATCCACAAAGGGATCTTCAAGCGTGTCGTCGGTCATGTGCGTGCCGTGGATGGGGTCTCTCTGGAGATCCCGGTCGGCCAGACGCTTGCGGTTGTGGGTGAATCGGGCTGTGGCAAAACCACGGTGGGCAAGGCTATCTTGCAGCTGATAAAACCGACGGCCGGCCAGGTTCGGTTTGATTGTGATGAGCTGACCCAGCTGCGCGGAGAGGCGCTGCGCAGAAGGCGCGCTGATCTGCAGATCATCTTTCAAGACCCGATGGCCTCCATGAACCCGCGCATGCTGGTACACAATATTATCGAAGAGGGGATGCTGGCGCAGGGGATTGGCGGCCAGGCGGCAGAGCGGCGCATACGGATAGAGCAGCTGTTAGAGCAGGTGGGGCTGTCGGCCTTGGCGGCTGACCGCTATCCCCATGAGTTCTCTGGCGGACAGCGCCAGCGCATCTGCGTGGCACGGGCACTGGCGGTGGAGCCGCGTCTGATTATTTGTGATGAACCAACCAGTGCGCTGGATGTCTCTGTTCAGGCGCAGATTCTGAATCTGTTGCAGGGGTTGCAGCAGCAGCTGGGGCTATCCTATCTTTTTATCACCCACGACATCGCTGTCGTGGCCTATCTGGCGCATGAGGTTGCAGTGATGTATCTGGGCAGAATTGTAGAGCGGGGCACGGTTGCCGAGGTGCTGGATGATCCACAGCACCCCTATACGCAGGCGCTGCTCTCCGCCGTTCCGGTGGTTGAGCCGGCTGGAAGACGCAAGAGGATCTATCTGCAGGGTGACATGCCGTCACCCGCCAATCCGCCAACGGGCTGTCATTTTCATCCCCGCTGTCCGCAGGCGATGGATCGCTGCCAGAAAAGTTACCCCAAAGCCATTGCGCTGAGTGGGACAAGATCGGTCAGCTGCCTGCTGTACGGGACTGAAGACCCCGCTTCCGAAGAGAGCTGGAAGCGGGATCTTTAGTCCTGCCCTCAAACCAAGCAAATGCAAAAGCAGTAAAAATGCCTCCTGATTTAAACATCAATTTCTATAAAATTGCCCCCCTGCTGCTCCTGTTGGGTGCACTGAGCCTCTGGTCTTGCGTGGTGGTTGATTCCTATTTTGTACTGATCCCGATTGCATCCTTCATCCTCCTGCTGGCGTTGATGATTACCTATAAAAAGGCCAACGAGATTATATTTGAGCTGATCCCGCGCCTGGGTTTTCTCTACGCTATACTGGCCTCGCTTGCCGTTACCCTGTTGAGCGCTTCGCTGCTGCTGATCTCTGCTGAGGCGGTACATATCGACAACACGCTCAATGGCCTCAGCATGTTGCGCATCTCAATGATCCTCGGTGCACCGATAGGTGTCATGAGCTGGGTGCTGCTGTCAAAGCGAATCGGCTATAAGAATATCTTTATGCTAAAGAGCTTTTTGATCTCGTATGCGCTGGTTGCGGCGGCTGCCACCTCCCAGATCAACCGGGGGGTTGATGGTGCCGAGCAGAAGACGATAGTGCGAGGGGTCATGGAGAAGAGGGAGAACAGCGGCGGTCTGACCACCTTCCTTGCGCAGCAGAAACCGGCTCACTACATCACTATCCCGTATGATGGGGGGGTCGAGCGGCTGGCTGTTCCAACCAGCGTATGGGATACGATGTACAAAAATGCAACCCTGAATTTAACGGCCAAGGCAGGTTATTTTGGCTATGACTATGTTGTGCGGTTTAATGGCCGCACCCTATGATGACGAGCGTGAATGATGACGGTAACCACAACCCAACTTAAACTGCTTGCGGCAGTGCTCTGGTACTCTGGCGGTATCATCCTCTTTTTCAAAGGACTGAGCCTGCTGATAGAGGCGGACAGCCTTAACCCTGACAGCCACTGGCTCTGGCTGGCTGTCCTGATCGGCATATTTATCGGGCTGCTGAAGATCGTCTTCATCTTCCGCAAGGTGTGCCGAAAAAATCTGATGCGGATCTACGCCCTGCCAGAGCCGAAGATCTGGCAATTCTACCGGACGGGCTTCTACATCTTTCTCACCTGCATGATCATATTGGGCTCATCGCTCTCCTATGCGGCGCAGGGTAACTTCTCTTTTCTGATCGGCATGGCCATACTGGATTTTTCACTGGCCGTGGCACTGCTGGGCAGCAGTTATGTCTTTTGGGTCTGCAAACAGCCCGCCAAGATGCTGGATGCCCAACCGGAATAAGCGCCATGAAAATCATCCGTTTCCTTGATGATCTTCAGCATGAACACCTTGGTACAAAGTACCGGGATGGCAGCGCCGAACTGCTCAGCGGCATACTGTACGATGAGCTGCTCCCAACGGGTCGGCGGCTGGCGGTTCAATCACTGTTGGCACCGGTTGTACCCAGCAATATCTTCTGCATCGGCCTGAATTACCGTGAGCATGCGCGTGAGACAGGGCAGGAGCTGCCACGTTACCCGATCGTCTTCATGAAGCCCACCACCGCCGTTACAAACCCCGATGCCGCCATTGCACTGCCCAACTGTTGCCAGCGTGGGCCAGAGGTGGATTTCGAGGCCGAGCTGGCAGTGGTAATCGGCCGCGCAGCCAGAGATGTGGCGGAGGATGACGCCCTGAACCATGTGTTTGGCTATACGGCGGCCAATGACATCTCTGCCCGAAAATGGCAAAAACATGCGGGTGGCGGACAGTGGGTGCGGGGCAAGGGCTTCGATGGTTTTTGCCCGCTGGGGCCGCAGCTTGTGACAGCGGATGAGATCAGTGATCCTCAGCAGCTGAGTATCAGCACCGTTCTCAATGGGCAGGTTATGCAGCAGGGCAACACGGCCGATATGATCTTCTCCGTTGCCCGGCTGATCAGCTATCTGAGTCAGGATACAACGTTGCTGCCCGGCACGGTCATCTTAACCGGAACCCCCTCTGGTGTGGGTGTTGCACGCACCCCCCCACTGTTTCTTGCCGATGGCGATCATGTCTCAGTGAATATTGAAGGCATTGGCCAACTCAACAACCCCATAACAGCTTAGGAATAGATGATGTCTGAATCTTTAATGTTCCCTGAAACCCCCAGCATTCGTTTGTATGACCCGCTGGGTGACCTGCTGGGTGCAGGTGACGGTATACTTACCTACATCTATGATGATGTGGCCAAACTCTCAGGCCACGCCTGCCCAACCGTTGCGGGAGGTTTCCTGCTGGTGAAACGCGCCCTGGAAGAGCTTTGGGGTGATGAGATGCCACAGCGTGGCGACATCAGGGTGACCGTCTATGGGGCGCAGGATGAAGGCACCAATGGCCCCATCAGCCAGGTCTTTACACAGCTGACCGGGGCGGCGGCAGGCAATGGCTTTCACGGCCTGGGCGGGCAGTTTGCGCGTGACGGCCTGTTGCAGTTCCAGCCAACAGGCGAGCCGGGGTTTCGCTTTGAGCGTATTTCAACCGGCAAGGCGGTCACCTTGATCTACGACCCCAGTGGCATCCCGGCGGCTCCCACTATGGGTGAAGACCTTGGCCGTATCCTGGGTGGTTTTGCAGATAAAAATATTGTCACACGTTTTCGTGATGCCTGGCGTGAGCGTGTACTGAAGATTCTGGCAGATGAGGGACGGTCAACCGTTCACAGGATTGATTAGACCCTGTATGAAATAGGGCTTATCTGGCTGTTTGGTTTGGAAGAGCCTACAATGATGTAAGCACAGTGGTACACCTCAACAACCGAAGAGGCCACCCCGATGCAACGGACAGCTTTAACAAGGCAGTTTTTCATCCTGGCGCTGGTGGTTTTTCTCACGGCACCCGCTGCTGCAATCGCAGAGGAGCAGACCTCAAAACGCGCCAGTGAGATCCTCCGCTCAGTCGATGATCTCTGGCGCGGCAGCTCTTCCCACGCAATCACCACCATGCGGGTCAAAACCCGGCACTACACCCGCACCATGCGTCTGGAGGGGTGGTCGAAAGGCAAGGAGCAGACGCTGTTCCGGGTGCTGGAGCCCAAGAAAGAGCGTGGCACGGTAACGCTGAAATCCGGCAATCACATCTACACCTATCTGCCCAAAACCGACCGCAAGATTCGACTCACCACGGGCATGATGATGGGGTCGTGGATGGGCAGCCATCTGACCAATGATGATCTGGTCAAAGAGGCGCGGTTGGAGGATGACTATATCGCGCGCATCAGCTTTGAAGGGGTGCGGGACGGGCAAAATATCATTGAGTTCACATTGATCCCAAAGCCCGAGGCCGCCGTGGTCTGGGGCAAGTTGATACTGGTGGTTCTGGCAGACTCGACCACCCCCCTGAGCGAGCTGTTCTATGATGAAGATATGCAGCTTGTGCGTACCTTCTCCTTTACTGACATGAAACTGCTGGCAGGACGCATGCGCCCCGCTGTGATGCGGGTTGTGCCGGTAGACAAGCCGGGGGAGTTCACGGAGTTTATCTATGAAAAGCTGGAACTTGGTATTGAGATCAGTGACCACTTCTTCTCAGTATCCAACCTTAAAAGGCGTTAGATCTATTGATCCCGCGGTCGTGCAG
>JALSJZ010000155.1 GCA_026989135.1 Sedimenticola sp.
CTTCCTATGCTCAAGGCAAGAAACCCTGATCGGCACCACCAGTTGATTGGGACGCCAATCCCCAGCCTGAGTCAGTCAAAAGCCCCTGATGCCCCCGGCGGCACACCCGGCGAACCCTATAACTGTTTTTCATGCCATACATTGACCTGGGAAGGGCAAGGCGACGTCCAGCCCTTTAGAGATTGCCTGATTTGTCATCCGGTATGGCGGGTCACCGGACACCCCAGGCACGGGAATAATGTTCATCACGAAGTAGAGACCTTTCGGCAGCGCAACTGCTGGGTCTGTCATAGCCGAACCGGTGGCCTGGCTGGAGACGGTGGCGGCGGCATGGGTGGCGGTGGTGGCGGCATGGGTGGACGGCGATAGCGCAGAGAGTCCTGATTTGCTCAGGGGTTGCCTAGCCCTTTCAGCACTGCCCGAGCCTCCTCCATGCCATCAAATGGCTGATTGGCATCAAGAGCCTGCTCAAGCTCTGTTTTTGCCTCCTCCGGCCGACCCAGACGCGCCAGCGCCACCCCGATGTGGTAACGGATTTCAGGATCCGCCGAGGCGCGGGAGTGGGCATTGCGTAGATGACGCAGCCCTTCCGCGGGCTGATCATTCAGTACCAGTATCCAGCCCAGCGTATCATTGATGGCCGCACTGTCTGATGCCAGCCGGTACGCCTTGAGGGCATATTCCAGCGCCCTGGCATCCCCTGTTTTTGAGTAGATATTGGCCAGATTATTTAGCACCAGTGGGTGATCAGGGCGATCTTTGAGGATCTGCTCAAACAGCGGCCGGGCCTGCGCTATCTGCCCTTTGCGCAGATACCCCTCTGCCAACGCCTGTTTTGAGTTCAGGTCATCCGGGTGGGTCTTCAGCCACTGTTTGAGAAAAGCCATCGCCCTGGCCTCTTCCCCTGAACGCATGTAGGCCTGATAGAGGCCAATCGCCAGACGCGGTGTTTGCTCCAGTTTTAGTGCCTTTTGATAGCTGTCAACGGCCGCCACATGCTCCCCGTCCTGCAACTGAACCTCACCCAGCAGCCAATAACCAAAGGGCTGATCCGGGTATCTGCTGCGTAGTGCCAACGCTCCTTCGCGAGCCTTTTTCAGCTTCCCCGCCTGTAGCTGGGTCTCAACCAGCATAACCTGCGCCGGAACGAACCCGGCATCCCCATCGACCGCTTTTTGCAGCGACCATATCGCATTGCCCAGATCACCCAGCCTTCGCTGCATCTGGGCAATGCGGTAGAGCCAGCCGGTATCATAGCTGGCTATCCGGGTCATGCGTTTATAGATGAGGCGGGCGCCAACAGGGTGGTTGGCCGCCATCTGGCTGCGCCCCACTGCATGCAGTATCTCAAGGTTATCCGGCATGAGTTGATCCGCTTTCTGCGCTGTTTTCAGCGCCGCCTCCACCTTGCCGCTGCGCAGGTAGAGATCCACCAGATAGAGAATCACCGGAACCGCCTCCGCATTGGCTAAGCGTGCCTTCTCCAGCCAGCGGATGGCCTCCTCCAGCTCTCCACTGGCCTCGGCAACCCTGGCCAGCTCGATCAGGGTGCGGATATGCTCTGGGTGCTCCTTGAGAATGCCCTGCAAGCGGCGTTGCGCCTCCAGTTTTTTCCCCTCCAGCAGATCCAGCTTGCCCAGATTGATACGCGCTGGCAGATAATCCGGATTGGTTGCGACGATCTTCTCAAACCCCGAACGGGCCGCATCCCACTCTTTCAGCGCCATCTGGGTCGAGGCCAGGAGGTTCAGTACCGTGAGATTCCCCTGATCGCGCTTGAGAATCTCGTTTGCCACATCACGCGCCGCTGCAAACTCCTGTCGCTGAAAATGGAGCACGGCCAGAATCAGCCCCGCCTTGTTGGCCTCTTCACTGCTGCCAAATACCGATGCCAGCCCCTCCATGGCCGCCATATCCTCACCCGTCGCCAAGTTGTTCAGCGCATATTGAAATGAGGCGGTGGGCTCATTGGGTGCCAGGCTCATGGCCTTGCTCAGCACCTCTGTCGCCTTGAGGTGGCGCTTGGCCCGAGTATAGGCGGTGCCCAGCAAGGTCAGCAGGCGGGGATCATTGGCGGCAAACTCCAACGCAGGCTCAAGAACTGCAATCGCCTTTTTATGCTCCCCCCGGGAGAGCAGAATGGAGCCCAGCAGTTTACGTGCATGGGCATGCTGTGGCTCGAGTTTGATGTACCGCTTAAGATATTGGCGCGCCTTTTCCCACTGATTCAGGCTGTAATGAACCAGACCCGCCAGCAGCAGGCTGGGGCCATGTTTTGTAAACAGCTGCTCATTGAGCCCATCAATGATAGCCACCGCCTCCAGCAGCGCCTTGCGCGAGCCTGCTTCATCATTGCCACGCGCCAGCAGTACCGCATGCAGGTAGGCGGCGCGGGGGTCTTTGGGATAGGCCTCTCGCAGGTAGATGATATCTTTCAGGGCATCCGCATCAAGCCCCTGATCCATACGCACCCCGGCACGCGCCATGCGTGCCGCAAGATGTTCCGGCTCCAGCTCGATGGCCTTGCTGTAGTGCGCAACGGCACCCTCGTTATCCCGCTGTGCATGTTGGATTGATCCCGCAAGATGCCATACCCCAGCCTCTTCTGGTGCCAGTTTTATGGCACGGGCTATACGCTCTTCAGCTGCGCTGAAATCACTGCGGCGCAGTGATATGTCGGCCAGCCCAAGAACTGCATCCACATTGTCTGGCGCTATCTGGCTGGCCTCATCAAAAGCCTGCTCCGCCTCAGGCAATCGGTTCAGCTGCCGATAGGCCTGCCCCCGCAGCACCAGCAGCTCAGCCTGTATACGACGGGTAAAGCCATCTGTATCCAGCTCATTCAGGAGCTTCTGATACTTCTCCTGCTCTAGATAGGCCTGGGCAAGCGGGATGATGACCAGCCCCCGATCAACCCCCAGCCGGCCAGCAATCAGAAACTCTTTTTCTGCACCGGCTCCATCACCCTGCTGTAGATAGGCCTTACCCAGTAACAGATGCGCTGAAAGAAAGGTGGGATCCTTCTGCAGTATATTTTTCAGGTGGATAATGGCCGTTGGCACCTCTTCCCTGTTGAACTGGATCAGCGCCTCTTCATAGAGACCGGCCAGGTCTTCAGGCTCACTCTTTGCCGATGCTGTATACGGCCCAAGCAGCAGCGCAATAAGCAGCAGTGTATTCAGGTTGAGTCTATGGTATCGGCCCGTTTTGCAAGGTGTCATGGGGTGCTCCTGCGGGATTATTGGTAGTGTAGGTGTCGGCAGACAGTCGCCATAGATGAGAGGCCGATCACAGCTTTTCAATACGCCTGCAATAGAAGATGGAGTAGTAGCGAACATCGCCTGGTGCATGGGCAATCAATCCAGAGATAATGATCACGGCCACAAGCAGCACGGCTCTCTGCTCAGGCCATACCAGCATCAGCATCAGCAACAGCACCTTGAGCAGGACGGCATGCCCACGTAGCTGTAACAACCAGATGCCATTGGACCAGATCGACAGCGACATCATGATCAGGCCGGATGCCAGCGTCAGGTAGAGAAACCCCAGCCAGCCATCACCCACAGAGGCATAAAAGTAACCGCCACCCACCCCGGCTATCCCCAACAGGTGCAGGGTTCGCAGCAGGATACTGACCCAACGCTGCCCAACGAAGGTTCGGGATTGGCTGGGAAAGAGTACGGATGCCATGGCGGTTAGCAGGGGCTGAGTTCCAACCACTCTGTAGCGCTATCCTGCTCTGACAGGGTCAGACAGGCTTCGAGCCTTTGGGATACACCCAGCAGCGCCCTTTTGGCCAGTTGTGGCGTATTATTCTTCTCACTGAGGTGTACCGCCATCAGATGGCGCAGCCGGCCATGATCAATCCGGCACAGCAGGTCGGCCGCCTGGCGGTTGCTCAGATGCCCCAGGCTGCCACCCACCCGCGCCTGAAGTCTTGGTGGATAAGGGCCATTGGCCAGCATGCCGGAGTCATGATTGCACTCCAGCATCAGTGCATCACAGCCCTGCAACCGTTCAACGATATGTGGCGTTACTGCGCCACTGTCGGTCAGCATGCCCAATTTCAGACGGTTGGTGCTAAAGGTGAACTGCACGGCCTCCCTGGCATCATGCGGTACCGGGAAGGGGGTTATCTGGATCTCTCCAATGCTAAAGGGGGCCTGATAAGAGCTGAAGTTGTTGAGTTGAGGCAGAACACCGCAACGCTGGCTGCGCCGGGTGCCTGCCGACATCCAGACCGGCAGCTGGTAGCGGCGCGCCATAGCTCCCACGCCACGAATGTGGTCGCCATGTTCGTGCGTTACCAGCAGGGCACTCAGGGTATCTGCCGCAACGCCCAGCTGAGCCAGCCGCTGCTCTGTCTCCCGTGCAGAGAATCCACAATCGACCAGCAGCCGGGTGTCACCCGCTTCAATCAGGGTGGCATTGCCCCGGCTGCCGCTACCTAAAGAGGCGAAACGCATGCGGCTCGTTCATCAGCTTTCTTAATGGTACAGCGCTATTTTATCTGCTCATGCAGCAGAGCCAGGATACGCCTGGCGGTATCTGAATTGCTGCGCACCCCGTCATCATCCTGGATGGTTACACGGGTGGTCTCACCCTTTTTGTGCAGTTTGACCTGATATTGCGTCTCTTTATCAACCTCATCGTGGTCGTCATCACGCCAGAATGCCAGCTTGGAGAGGATGCCTTTTTTCTTCCCTTCACTGTGCGCAGGGTCGTTGTAACGGACATAGTAGATGCCTTTGGCACGATCCCGATCCTCTACAGCAAAACCACCACGATCCAGTGCTATGCCAATGATGCGCCATGCCCGGGAAAACTCCTCTGCAATCTCAAGTTCGGACTGGCTCTGCTCCTGCAACAGCTCAGAGCGGTGTTTATGGGCATCTGCTTTTGCCAGATCCTGGCTGGCGCGCTGATTGGAGAGACCAAAAAAGAGCATCATGCGACGTAACATCTCGGCTTCCAGCCCATGATCTGCCGGACGCATCGCCCAGGCTGGCTGCCCGTCCCTGGCTGCTCCACCGTTGATGAGCTGCTGCTCCATGCCACGGTGTGTCAGATAGATCTCTGTAATGCCCGCCTCTTCACCCTCTTCCAGCCGCACCCGGTACTGGTCGCGGGTTGCCGTAGCGTTGCTATCTGCACGATGTTCGATCCAGCGGGTACGCATTATGCCCACTGAAGGGTTCTGTTCCAGTAACGGAATCTTATTCTCCTGCCAGAAGGCGATGATCTTGTGCCAGACCTCATCAGCCGGTGCCTGCACCACAAGCCAGCGCTGGTCGCCATCCCGTTTTACCGCAATATTTTCAATTTGAGGCAGAACCCTGATGCCTTCCGCCGTGCCGCCGGCGGGGGTAGCGCGCTTTCGTTCATCCACATAATCGGAATAGGTTGCAGCCCCCGATGACGCGGTGCCGGAGACTGTACCAGCCCCCTCAATAGCGCCTTTGGTCAGATCTGGGGGGATCTCCAGATTCTCCTCTGCCTGTATCTCTTTTTTATAGTCGACCTTGCGGTCGGGCAGGTACTTGCTGACATCCGGCATCATGCTACAGGCGGAAAGGCTGGAGACCATTAAAACAGCAAGGATCTTTGTCCATCTGACAAACATATAAGTTACCGTAGATTAAAATTATCTGAATTAAATCGCGCCGGCTTTCCGCATGGCCTGCCGTACAGCTTCATGATGCTGATGAGAGAGCCATGTCAGTGGCAGCCGTATGCCTTTTGAAATCCGCCCCAGCTCACCCATCGCCCATTTTACCGGGATGGGGTTGGCCTCAAGGAACAGATCGCGGTGCAGCGCGGCCATATTGGCATCAAGGCGCTCCGCCTCTGCTCTGTCACCTGCCAATGCGGCGGCACACATCCTGCGCATCAGCGCTGGCACCACATTGGCCGTCACTGAGATCACCCCATCGCCACCCAGCAGCAGCAGCTCACGAGCCGTCGCATCATCGCCACTGTAGATGGCAAAATCCTCTCCGCACAGCTGTTTGATCCGGGTGACGCGCGCCAGATCACCCGTGGCCTCTTTGATACCGACAATATTGTCGATCTTTGAGAGCCGAGCCGCCGTCTCTGGCAACAGATCACACACGGTGCGCCCCGGCACATTGTAGAGGATCTGGGGAATATCCACCTCCTCTGCAATCAGCTTGTGATGCAGGTAGAGTCCCTCCTGTGTGGGTTTGTTGTAATAAGGTGAGACCAGCAGAGAGGCATCAGCGCCAACCTCTTTGGCTCGCCGGGTCAGGCTGATTGCCTCTTTCGTGGAGTTTGAGCCGGTACCGGCAATAACCGGGAGACGCCCGGCCGCAAACTCGACCACCCTGGCAATGACCTGACAGTGCTCATTCTCATCCAGCGTCGGGCATTCACCCGTGGTGCCTACGGCCACAATGCCATCGGTACCCTGCTCGACATGCCAGTCAACCAGACGCCGCAGGCTCTCCTCATCCAGACTGCCATCCTCACGCATGGGTGTAACCAATGCAACAATACTGCCCTGAAACATGCACAGACTCCAAATAAAATCAGGCTAAACATGCGATTCTACAGTGCTTTCAGAAACAGTGCCAAACGATACATTTTTCAACTGGCATAACCGCCTGCAAAAGCCCATAATTTCAGCCTCTGAAATTAAAACAGGCTACACTGAGTCTGTAGAGAAATCAGCACGATCAGAACAGATCATCAACCTGCAGTGAGATAAAATATGCCCGCAAAAAAAAATTATCTGGTCATATCGGCTCTGGGGAAAGATCGCCCCGGCATCGTCGATAAACTAAGCAAAATCATTCTGGAAGATGAGTGCAATATTGTAGATAGCCGCATGACGGTTCTGGGGGGGGAGTTCGCCATCCTGCTGATGGTGGAAGGCAACTGGAATACCCTGACAAAGCTGGAAGATGCCCTGCCCAAACAGGGCAAGAAGCTGGGGCTCACCATCATTTCAAAACGCACGGACGAACGCCAATCCAACAGCAAAACCCTCCCCTATGCCATCGACGTTGTGGCCATGGATCACCCCGGTATTGTGCACCATCTGGCCAACTTTTTCTCTAAACGCAATATCAATATTGAAGATCTGGTCACCAGCAGCTACGCAGCTGCACATACCGGCACCCCAATGTTTTCCGTTCACATGAGCGTTGGCATCCCGGCAGAGATGCACATTGCCGAGCTGCGTGGCGATTTCCTGGAGTTTTGTGACTCGATGAATCTGGACGCTGCTCTGGATCCCATCAAAGGCTAGGGGGAAAAGATGCCCAAAACACCCGTAGACCACCATCTTTTTGTGCTGGACACCAATGTCCTGATGCACGATCCCACCGCCATTTTTCGGTTTATGGAGCATGATCTGTTTCTCCCCATGGTGGTGCTTGAGGAGCTGGATGCCGGCAAGAAGGGGCTATCCGAAGTTGCCCGCAACGCGCGTCAGGCCAGTCGCTTTCTCGATGAACTTATGACGGGTGCGACCAAAGCCGATATCAAAAGGGGGCTGCCGCTTCCCGCACCAGAAAATGGTGCCGCAACAGAGGAGGCCAGACATGGCCGTCTCTTCTTTCAGACCCGTCATCTGCCCAATCTTCTGCCCGAGAGTCTGCCGGGACATATCCCTGACAACAACATCCTGGGTGCCACACTGGCGCTACAGGAAGAGCACCCAACCAGCACCATCACCCTCGTATCCAAAGATATCAATCTGCGCATCAAGGCCGCTGTCCTGGGCATACACGCAGAAGATTACTGCAACGACAAGGTGCTGGATGATGTCAACCTGCTCTACCGGGGGCACATTGAGCTGCCCGCCAGCTTTTGGAATGAACACAGCAAAAAGCTGGAATCATGGCAGGATGAAGGGCGCTCCTTTTATCGCATAACGGGAGCGGATCTGGCCGACTGGCATGTCAGCCAATGCCTGAGCATGGAGGGGGATGCCAGCTTTGAGGCCATCGTCCGTGAGCTGAAGGGCGATAGTGCTGTCATTGAGCTGCTGGAGGATTATCGCAACCCCAAACACTCCGTGTGGGGGATCAATGCACGCAATCGAGAGCAAAACTTTGCACTCAATATGCTGCTGGATCAGGATCTGGATTTTGTCTCACTGCTCGGCATAGCCGGCACCGGCAAAACGCTGCTGACCCTGGCCGCAGGGCTGGCTCAGGTTCTGGATCAGAATATCTACCACGAAATCATCATGACCCGCGCAACCGTACCTGTGGGCGAGGATATCGGCTTCCTGCCCGGCACCGAAGAGGAGAAGATGGCACCCTGGATGGGCGCACTAAAAGATAACCTGGAGGTGCTAACACAGACCGAAGGCGGTGAATGGGGTCGTGCGGCAACCGATGACCTGCTGCGCAATCGCATCCGCATCCACTCCCTGAATTTCATGCGTGGGCGCACCTTTCTCAACAAATACATCATCATCGACGAGGCCCAAAATCTAACCGCCAAACAGATGAAGACCCTCATCACCCGTGCAGGCCCCGGCACCAAAGTCATCTGCCTCGGTAACATCGGCCAGATCGACACACCCTATCTTACTGAAACCACCTCCGGCCTCACCTATACAGTGGATCGTTTCAAAAGCTGGAACCACAGCGGCCACATCACCCTGATACAGGGTGAACGCTCAAGACTGGCTGAGTTTGCATCAGAGAATCTTTGAAGATCATGAGCCAGCTCGTTTACGCTTTAATGTCATGACAGCCACAATAGCAGACAGAAAAAGATATATTGCAGGCGGCAGTGGTACGGGCGATGCCTGGATGTTAAAGAAAATATTGTAGTTAGCCGAAGCTCCAGGCGGTTCACTCAACCAATTAACAGAATCACCATACGCAATAGTTAAATTATTCTCCCTGTAATAGAGGGAGAGCATCCGCTCATCAATCGTGCTCTAAATGGGGCAACCCATACTGAACAAGCGCAGATCCACCCGGAACCGGGAGGAAAAGGGTCACCCGGAAAGAGGCTTGACTCAATAGTGTCAGAATGCTCAGCAAAGCTAAATTGCCTGCCAGTGGGCTGCAGGGTAACCGGAGCAATGTTCAGCTCTACCGTTCTGAAGGTGAAGTCACCAGCGAAACCAAAGCTCTCATGAGCAGCATGCTCATGATTATTGAATTGATGCTCTCTATCTTTCTTGAGAAAACAACAAAGAAAAATAACAAGAATTCCAGCAAACCATCATCTCAAAC
>JALSJZ010000156.1 GCA_026989135.1 Sedimenticola sp.
GCTGACACGATCACGCTCTTCATTCGCCGCCAGACCCTCATAGGCCGTGACCGCACGCTGGGAGTGCGCGGTATAGCTCTGCTGCGCAAGGTTCTGTGCCGAGAGGCGGGCCAGACGCTGCTCCATTAGCCGGGAGGCCTCCAGATCCAGGATCTGCGGCACCTTATCCGCTGGCAGGCGGCGGTTATCCTCTGGCTTCTCATGCCCCGGCTTTTGTGCAGAAACCTGTGCTGGCTCTGGAGCCAGATAGTTATTGATGGATAGAGATGAGACCATCGCGAATAGCCAGAAGCAGATCTAATATCCATCCATAAACTATTACATTACCATGAAGAGCTTGATTTTCTTTATCTTCTTCATGTACTTCATGCTCTTCATGGTAAAAAACGGTGTTTCCGGATGAACACTACCTAAATATCAATAGGGGTAAAACAGCCCCGCTCCCACCGCGTAACAGAGAACAGAGAGATCGAAGAGAGACTCAGCCTGGCGGCCAGTTCATGCGCCGGCCACCCAGAACATGCATGTGAATATGGAAGACGGTCTGACCCGCTCCCTCATTGCAGTTTAGCACCATCCGGTAACCCTGCTCGCTAAGACCCTCGATCTCGGCAACCTTTTGCGCACCCAGCACCAGTTTGCCCATCAGCTCGGCATCCTCAGACTGGAGATCATTGGTGGTGCTATAGTGCTTTTTAGGGATCACCAGCACATGGGTGGGGGCCTGTGGATTGGCATCCCGAAAGGCCAGCAGATCATCGTTTTCGTAGACCACGTCCGGCTGGATCTCACCACGAACCATTTTGCAGAAAATACAGGCTGTCATCATCTCTCTCCTATTGGAAATTACAACTCCTGTCGCCCCATAAAGGCATGGGAGAGGGTGCCGCCATCGACATACTCCAACTCGCCTCCCAGCGGGACGCCATGGGCAATGCGTGTGGCGCGTATCGCTTTCTGCTGCGCCATCTCGCCAATGTAGTGCGCTGTCGCCTCCCCTTCCACTGTGGGGTTGGTGGCGAGAATGATCTCTTTGACGACCCCTTCGGCCAGTCGCTGTTCCAGCAGATCCAGCCCAATCTCTTTGGGGCCGATCCCGTCCAGCGGGGAGAGCCGCCCTCCGAGGACAAAGTATAGCCCCCGGTAGTCAATCGCCTGCTCTATCGCCAGCACCTCTGCGGGCGTCTCCACCACACAGAGCTGACCCTCATCCCGTTTGGGGTTGGCGCAGAGATGGCAGCGCTCATCCTCACTCAGGGTGCGGCAGCGGTTGCAGTGGCCGATATGATCCGCCGCTGCAATCAGCATCTCTGCCAGATGCCGGGCACCCGAGCGGTCACGCTCTAGCAGGTAAAAAGCCATGCGCTGGGCCGATTTAGGGCCGACACCGGGCAGGCAGCAGAGCGCATCGATCAGCCGGAAAAGCAGAGGCTGCTGAGGCACTTTCTAGAATGGCATCTTGAAGCCAGGAGGCAGGTTCAGCCCCGCAGTCATCCCGGCCATGCTCTCCTGGGTTTTGGCGGCAACCTTGTGCACCGCATCATTCATGGCTGCTGCCACCAGGTCTTCCAGCATCTCTTTGTCATCACTCATCAGGCTCTCATCAATGTGGACACGGCGTATCTCATGCTTGCCGTTCATCACCACCTTGACCAGACCGGCGCCCGACTCACCTGTCACCTCCTCCTGTGCCAGCTGCTCTTGAGCCTTCTGCATCTCCTCCTGCATCTTTTGAGCCTGACGCATTAAATTGCCAATACCACCTTTCATCATTGAGTACCTTTTAACAGTAGTAAACCGATTATATGTGAAGCCTACTGGTCGACAGGCTGCACAGAGCCTGGAACCAGTTTGCCTGAAAATGTCTCTTGCATACTGCGTACCACAGGGTCATCCGCCATGCCCTGCTCTGCCTGACGCTGCCGATCTGCCTGGACACGCCCCTGCCGCTGTGCAGGCGTCTCATCCTGAGGCTGTTCGACACTGATTTCCAGCTTCAGCGGGCTACCACAATGGCTCTCCAGTGCCTGCTGCAGGTTCTGTCTTGAGCGGGTTGTAGACATCCCCTGGTGAGCCGGGTCAAGCAGCAGCCTCAGCGTGCCATCAGACCAGCTCTGATAGGTGCAGTTGTTTGCCAGCTGCTGCGCTATGCCGCCCAGCTTCAGCTGCTCAATCACCTGGTGCCAGTTGCTGAACTCTGGTCGATCAGCAGGCGTTACAGGCGGCTCTGCCGGGCTGCTTTGGGCGGGTGCCGCCGGTTTTGGCGCGGATTTGGCCCCGGCTGATGGCTGCCGCTGTGTGGCTGGTGCTGGCGAGCCTTGGGGGCTTCCGTTATCCGGCCGGAATGCCAGCATCCTGAGCAGAACCATCTCAAAGCCGCTGCCCGGATCTGGTGCCAGCGGGAGATCCCGCTGCCCCAGTAGGCCGATCTGATAGTAGAGCTGCACATCCTCTGGCGTCAGGCGCGCTGCCAATGACTCCAGCTGGGCACGATCTCCTGCATTGTCGTCCAAGGCAGCGGGCACCATCTGCACCAGGGCGATGCGGTGCAGCAGGGAGAGCAGCTCCTGCAGTGCTGCTGCAAAATCCGGGGCCTGCTCTGCCAGGCTGGCAGCCTGTGCCATCACCTGCCCGGCATCCCGATCCGCCAGCGCCTCCAGCAGGTTGTGAATCTGATCCCGGGAGAGAGTGCCCAGCATGCTACGCACATCTGTTTCAGAGACCTGGCCGGCACCAAAGGCGATGGCCTGATCCATCAGACTCAGTGCGTCACGCATGCTGCCATCCGCAGAGTGACTGATCTGGATAAGGGCGGCGCGCTCATATTTCACCCCCTCCTGATCCAGAATCTTCTGCAGCTGGTCGCTGATCTGCTCCGGTTGCAGCCGCTTCAGATTGAATTGAAGGCAGCGTGAGAGCACCGTGACCGGCATCTTCTGCGGATCGGTGGTTGCCAGCAGAAATTTCACATGGGGCGGAGGCTCTTCCAGGGTTTTGAGCAGGGCATTGAAGCTGCTGTCAGAGAACATGTGCACCTCGTCAATGAGGTAGACCTTGTAGCGGCCGCGCACCGGCGCATAGGGGACGTTATCCAGCAGCTCGCGTGTCTGATCGACCTTGGTTCGGGAGGCGGCATCCACCTCCAGCAGGTCGACAAAGCGCCCCTCGTCAATCTCACGGCAGGCGCTGCACTCACCGCAGGGGGTGGAGCTGACGCCCTGCTCGCAGTTGAGTGATTTGGCAAAGATGCGCGCCAGCGTGGTTTTGCCCACGCCACGGGTGCCGCAAAAGAGATAGGCGTGGTGCAGCCGGTCATGATCCAGGGCATTGCTCAGCGCACGCACCACATGCTCCTGGCCAACCAATTCGCCAAACGTATGGGGGCGCCACTTGCGAGCCAGAACCTGATAGGACATAGGATAAATTCAGAAGACCGAAAAACGAAGAGTCTACCGCAATGTGCGCGACGATTCACGGAGAATGGTGGCAACCCGCACCAGCCACACCCCGGCACACGAGTCCACCGCTGCGGCTGCTCCCTTCCGGGCCTGACCGGGTTCACGGTTTTCTGTTGCGAGGGGACCAGTACGGGTCACCATAAAGCGGCGAGGATTATAGCCCTGAAAGCACCCTTTTCACAAAGGTATTCTGCACTGCACCTCAGGGCGTCTCTTCTGTTTGATCTGCGGCAACCGGGGTCAGCCATGTTGAAAACAGCTCGGGAAGCGCCACAACAGCTGCATCGGCTGTGGCTGGATGCCCAGCCTGAAAGGCGTGGATGTTGTCAATACGGTGCTTTGAGAGGGGGTGGGTGCTGAAAAATTCCGGGGTCTGCAGTGACTCGCCCCCATACGTCTGCTCTAAAGCCTTGAACAGCCGATCGGCTCCATCGACATGGCCGTAGAGCCGATAGAGTGCATTCAACGCCGTCTGATCGGCCTCCCGCTCCTGATCACGGCTGAATTTCAGAACGGTAAGCCCTCCCGTATTGGCCAGCACCCGGTCGGTCATGGCGTTGCCCAATGTGCTGCTGATCATGCTGATCGCCAGCCCAAAGATGAGACCCCTCCCCATGCTGCGGATAGGGTGGCGATGTTTGATATGTGCAATCTCATGCGCCAGCACCATGGCCACGGCATTCTCATGCGGCAGCTTTTCAAGCAGGCCACGGAACATGAAGAGATGCCCCCCCAGGGTGGCAAAGGCATTGACCAGATCATCATCGACATAGTGTACGGTGATCTGCATCTCGGGGGGCAGCTCTTGCTCAGCCGCTATTTTGTCTGCCAATTTGTTCAGATAGATCTCGATGGGCAGTGGCTTGACCTCTTCAGCAGGGAGCCCATCCGTGACACGGCTTGCCAGCTGCATCTCCAGCTCAAAGGGGATGTAGACCGCCAGACGGTCTGCCAGCAGGGTCAGCACCACGACAACCGCCAGCACAGCCCCCAGCACGCCACCCACCAGCAGGGCGAACTCCTTCAGCGGATGCTGGGTGCTGGTATTGATCCCCTCCGGGATCTCAGGGTTGCTGTATTTCATACGGTCACTGTTTAATCAGCACCGTTCCATACGCCATCACCTCAACCGCACCGACACCGTTCTTCCGGCCTTTATAGATGCTTGAGGTCTCAAGTTTGACATTAAAT
>JALSJZ010000157.1 GCA_026989135.1 Sedimenticola sp.
GCATGACACTGACCTCACATGAGCGAGGGGCAGAACACGCCTTCCAGCTCACCCCTGGGGCCGATGCGCCGATACCCGCAGCACACCCTGTCGGATCAACGCTGGAGGTGCGCGATCTCTTCTACAACACCCCCGCCCGGCGCAAATTTCTGAAGCGGGAGAAGACCGAGTTCAACCATATTGAGACACGGGTCAAACACCTGGCCCTGGCACGCTTTGATGTGGGCTTTGTTCTGCGGCACAACCGGCGGGAGATCCTCTCACTGCCGTCTGCAACATCGCGCCCCGAGCAGGAGCACCGGGTCAGCAAGCTGCTCGGCAAGGCATTTCTGGAGCAAGCGATCTATCTGGAGCATCAGGCTGCCGGATTGCGACTCTATGGCTGGGTGGCGCGCCCGACATTCTCGCGCAGCCAGGCCGACATGCAGTACTTCTACGTCAATGGCCGGGCGATACGAGACAAACTGGTCTCCCACGCCGTGCGCCAGGCCTTTCAGGATGTACTCTACCACGGCCGGCATCCGGCCTATCTGCTCTATCTCGAACTTGATCCGGTGATGGTGGATGTCAATGTCCACCCCACCAAACATGAGGTGCGCTTCCGGGAAGGACGACTGGTGCATGACTTCCTGTTTCGCACCCTGCACCAGTCGCTGGCTGAAGATCGACCCGGTGTGGCACCTGATGTGCCGGTGCAGGCAGGAGCGGTGGTGGCAGCACCCACTTCCCACTCACCAGTAAAGCCTTATATACCGCAAACTGCACCGCTAAATCTGGCTGAACGAGGTGCGCACTACCAGGCAGGCTTTGAGATACAGCGGCCAGACCGGGGCAGTGCGGCACCCCCCGCTGCCATGCCGGAGCAGGGTGAATCACCAGGCTTGGGTTTTGCGCTGGCACAGCTGAAAGGGATCTACATATTGGCAGAGAATAGCGAAGGACTGGTGCTGGTGGATATGCATGCAGCGCATGAGCGTATCACCTACGAACGACTAAAAAAGGCTTGGGATGAATCCAACATTCGAAGCCAGCCGCTGCTGGTACCGATCAGTGTGGCAGTAAGCCGACGCGAGGCTGATCTGGCAGAAGAGCAGCAGGCAATATTTGAGGCACTGGGGCTGGAGGTGGATCGGATGGGTTCCGAGACACTTGCCGTGCGCGCCATTCCGATTGTGCTGCACGGTGTCGATGCCGAAAAACTGCTGCGGGACATATTGGCCGATCTGGTGGTCTATGGCTCCAGCGAACGCATTCACAATGAGATCAACGGCGTGCTGGGCACCATGGCCTGCCACGGCTCGGTACGCGCCAATCGCCGCCTGGCCCTGGATGAGATGAATGCGTTGCTACGGGATATGGAGCGCACCGAACGCAGCGGCCAGTGTAATCACGGCCGCCCTACCTGGACTCAGCTGCGGATGGGTGAGCTGGATCGGCTCTTCAAACGCGGACAGTAGCGTGATCCCTAAAAAAACCGCCCTCTGCCTGATGGGGCCGACCGCCTCGGGCAAGACCGAGCTGGCACTGGAGCTGGTGCAGGCGCTGCCATGTGACATCATCAGTGTCGATTCAGCACTGGTCTACCGGGGGATGGATATTGGCACGGCCAAGCCCGGCCCCGATATATTGAAGATTGCCCCGCATCGCCTGATCGACATCTGCAACCCCACAGAGTCCTACTCAGCTGCCCGTTTCAGAGAGGATGCCCTGCACGAAATGGAGGCCATCTTCGCCAACGGGCGCATCCCGCTGCTGGTGGGTGGCACCATGCTCTACTATCGGGCACTGCAATATGGCCTGTCGAAACTGCCAGGGGCCGACCCAACTGTGCGGGCAAGGCTCGAAGCCGAGGCAGATGAGCAGGGGTGGGAGTGGATGCATCAACGTCTTGCACAGGTTGATCCCATAGCCGCTGCCCGCATCCACCCAAACGACCCTCAGCGCATCCAGCGGGCACTGGAGGTATTTGAGCTGACGGGCAAAACACTCACCGAACTGCAAAAGCGTGATGGGGAGCCTAAACTGCCCTATCGCCTGATCAAAATTGCACGTGCACCAAAGGATCGGGCGGTACTGCACCAGCGCATCGCCCAGCGCTTTCACCAGATGCTGGAACTGGGCTTTGAAGATGAAGTGCGCGGGTTGCTGGCTCAAGAGGGTATCACCCCCAACCTGCCATCAATGCGCTCCGTGGGCTATCGCCAGATGTTGGAGTACCTGGCAGGGAACCTTCGCCATGAAGCGATGGTCGAACGGGGCATCATTGCGACACGACAACTGGCCAAACGGCAGTTGACCTGGCTGCGGAGCGAACCGGATCTGCACTGGCTCGATGATGAAGCGGGAGATCTTTGCTCACAGGCCTTGAAATGGCTTAAGAGCGCCTCCATTTAAGAAGACAGGTTATGCCTGAAATAGTATTAGCAAGCCCCTGTGCTACACTTTTAAAGTGACAGGATTATAATTCTAGAAAAATCAGTTGAACGCACACACATGACGCAAGCTCTTGATCCGCCTGGCTATACAAAAAACCCTCATCACCCATTAGGTGACCAGGAGACTTTTTGTTATGCCAATAAAATCAACACCTTACACCCTGCACATACGTTCATCTGATCTTTCTAGGATAATTTGTATATATGCCCAATTCTGGCCATTTACATCCAACAACAAAGGAGAAAACCATGTCTAAAGGGCAAAGTTTACAAGACCCTTTTCTAAACGCTCTACGTAAAGAGAAAGTACCTGTTTCAATTTTTTTGGTAAATGGAATCAAGCTTCAAGGGCAGATTGAGTCATTCGATCAATTTGTTGTGTTACTAAAAAACAGTGTAAGCCAGATGGTTTATAAACACGCAATCTCAACCGTCGTACCCGTCAGAAACATCCGTTTTCAGCAGAATGCAGAGGGTGGAGACGGTACTCATGAGCCAGGCAATTTTTAGCAATGCAGACCGGGGCAGATGGGTCTGCCCCGGCTTATCCTTTTACAGCAGCCTGTTACCTCCCCTTTTTTGCATAGCCCCTCCCCTGATAAAACCTGATGTTTGAACGTCCTGCCAGCGGCGAATGTGCCGTTCTTGTGCATCTCGATCTTGGTATTAAAGCCGATAAAGAGGAGCTGGATGAGTTTGAACTGCTTGCAGCCTCCGCCGGAGCCAAGGTGGCCACGCTTGTGCGTGGCGCTCGAAAAAGCCCGGATCGAAGACTCTTCGTCGGTAAAGGCAAGGCGGAAGAGATCAAGGCCGCCATTGCCGCAGAAGAGGCCGAGCTGGTGGTCTTCAACCATTCACTCTCACCCAGTCAGGAGCGCAACCTTGAACAGGAATTTCAGTGCCGGGTGGTCGATCGAACCGGGCTGATCCTGGACATCTTTGCCCAGCGCGCCCGCACCTTCGAGGGCAAACTACAGGTAGAGCTGGCACAGTTAAGGCATCTCTCGACCCGTCTGGTGCGCGGCTGGACCCACCTGGAACGCCAGAAGGGTGGTATCGGCCTGCGCGGGCCGGGCGAGACCCAGCTTGAGACAGATCGCCGCCTGCTGGGCAAACGCATCAGCCTGCTCAAACAGCGGCTGGAGAAGGTCGCCACCCAGCGCGAACAGAGCCGCAAGGGGCGCAGCAAGGCGATGGTACCCACCGTCTCCCTGGTGGGCTACACCAATACGGGCAAATCCACGCTGTTTAACCGCATCACACAGTCGCAGGTCTATGCCGCCGACCAGCTTTTCGCCACGCTCGACCCAACACTGCGCCGCCTGGAGCTGCCTGGCGAAGGGGCAGTCGTACTGGCCGATACCGTGGGCTTTATCTCACATCTCCCGCATGAACTGGTCGCGGCATTTCGCTCCACCCTACAGGAGACCACCTCTGCCGATCTGCTGCTGCATGTGATTGACGTTGCCAGCCCCCAGCGGGCACTCTGCATTGCCGAAGTCAATGATGTACTCCGGCAGATCGGTGCGCATCAGGTGCCTCAGATTGAGATCTACAACAAGATTGATCTGATGGATGATGGGCAGCCACGTATCGAGCGAGATGAAGATGGAGTAGCCCGGCGCATCTGGCTGTCGGCACAGACCGGTGCAGGCATCGAACAGCTGACCGAGGTGCTGGCTGAGTTTTTTCACCAGGAACATATCCGCCAGACCTTCCACCTCACCGCCACCGATGGGCGTCTGCATGCGCAACTTCATACGCTGGGAGAGGTCTACTCTGACCAGGCACAGGATAATGGTGGCTGGGAGATGGATGTTGAACTGTCTATCCGGCATTACGAACAACTTATTGGTCAGGATGAGCAATTAGCAAAACGATTGCTTGCCACAGTGCAGCAAGCCCCCTAAAATCGCGCTTTTGCGGTATAACCTATTTGCGGGTCTGCGCTGTGCGCAGGCCAAAAGGCAAAAACAGATAATTGGAGTATTTTATGACCTGGAATGAACCGGGTGGTGGCAACAAGGGTGACAGAGACCCTTGGAGCGGAAAAGGCAAAGGTGGTCAAAACCAAGGCCCGCCAGATCTTGATGAGGTAGTTAAGAAACTACAGGAAAAACTCGGCAACTTCCTTGGCGGGGGCGACAACTCCAGCTCCGGCGGCAAACCCGGTGATGCATCAGGAGGCGGAATGCCCCCAGGCGGATCAAAGGTTATTGCCATTGTGGTTATCGCCGCCATCGGCATCATCCTGGTCATGAACAGCTTTTACAAGATTGAAGCGGCAGAGCGTGGCGTTGTGCTGCGCTTTGGAGCGTACAATCAGATAACGGATCCAGGTTTGAACTTCAAACTCCCCTTTATAGATGAAGTCTACAAGGTGAACATCGACCAGATCAGCTCCTTTAACCACAAGGCCCAGATGCTGACGAAGGATGAAAACATCATCGATGTTGAGTTGACGGTGCAGTCCAAGATCCAGGATCCCGCAGACTATCTGTTTCAGGATCGCAACCCGCAAAAGACCATTCAGGACGCAACAGAGACCGCAGTACGTGAAACCATCGGTAAAAGTGGTCTTGACTTCATCCTGACGGAAGGTCGTTCATCCATTGCAGCCGACATCAAAGAGCGTGCGCAACGGCTGATTGATCTGTATAAAACCGGCCTGAAAATCACCAGTATCAACATGCAGCCGGCAAAACCACCAGAGCAGGTCAAGAGTGCATTTGATGATGCCATCAAGGCACGCGAGGATAAGGAACGACTGGAGAACGAGGCGCATGCGTATGCCAACCAGATCGTGCCACAGGCGCGTGGTGCGGCAGCTCGCCAGGTAGAGGCTGCCAAGGCCTATGAAGAGAAGGTGATTGCAGAGGCAGAAGGTGAGAGCAGCCGCTTTCTGGCCGTGCTGACGGAGTATGAGAAAGCGCCTGAAGTGACCCGTGAGCGTCTCTACCTGGAGACCATAGAGGAGGTGCTGAGCAAAACCAGCAAGGTCATGCTGGATGTCAAGAGTGGCAACAGCCTGATGTACCTTCCATTAGATAAACTGATCAAATCAGCGGGCACAAATACGACAGACCCCGATGCGCCAAAAATGACAACGGACTACGGTCTAAGCGCACCGCTGCAACAGCAACCGGCCGACACACGCTTGCGTGATGTAAACCGTGGCAGGAGGGTACGCTAATGAGCACCGGTAAAATAGGAATTTTGGCACTTGCGCTAATCGTGGCGATTGGCGGTTACTCCGCAGCCTTCAAGGTACAGGAGTGGGAACTGGCACTGAAGCTGCGACTGGGTAAGATCGTAGATTCAGATTATGAGCCAGGGCTGCACTTTCTGCTGCCTGTGATCAACAATATCCTGAAATTCGATGCCCGAATCCAGACGCTTGATGCAGAGCCGCAACGTTTTCTCACCGCCGAGAAAAAGGATGTGATCGTAGACTCCTTCGTGAAATGGCGTATCACCGATGTGGCGCAGTACTATCGCTCCACAGGCGGCCGAATCACCACCGCATCGCGTCTGCTGTCAGAACGTATCAACACCAGCCTGCGTGATGAATTTGGTAAACGCAGCATCCAGGATGTCATCTCGGGTGAGCGTACAGAGATCATGGCGCTGCTGACCAAGGATTCTGATGCAAAAGCGGCTGAACTCGGTATTGAGGTTATCGATGTCCGGGTCAAACAGATCGACCTGCCACAAGAGGTGAGTGGATCGGTGTTTGACCGCATGCGGGCAGAGCGGCTGCGGGTAGCCAGTGAGCTGCGGGCGCGCGGCGCAGAGGAGGCGGAAAAGATACGCGCCAATGCCGATCGCCAGGGCACCATCATCATTGCCGAAGCCTACAAAAAAGCGGAGGAACTGCGTGGTACCGGGGATGCACAATCGACTGAAATCTACGCCACCGCATACAACCAAAACCGCGAATTCTACTCTTTTTACAGAAGCCTGAACGCCTACCGCAAGGTCTTTAACAGCGGCGGCAACCTGATGGTTCTGGAGCCTGATTCAGAGTTTTTCAAATACTTTAACAACATGCAGGTTCCCCAATAGAGGGGCTACCGAAGGCATCTTTAAATCATGAGCCTTTTTGATAAATAGGAACTAGCCGGGCAGCAACTGCCCGGCTTTTTTGTCTCTATGTGGCATGATCTATTCGTTGCTCTGGCGCTGGTGATGGTTATTGAGGGGATGCTGCCATTCCTCAATCCAGACGGCATGCGCAAGATGATGCGCAAGATGTCGGAGATGGAGGACAGAGCCCTGCGCATGACCGGCCTGGCCAGCATGCTGGTGGGTGTTGCTGTGCTCTACCTGATTAACTAAGAAGTGAGTACTCCGCTAGATGGATAATGAACGCTGGTTGCTGCCGGAGGGGGTGGATGAGATGCTCCCTCCCCAGGCCTGGAACCTCGAAAAGCTGAGAGGTGAGCTGCTAGAACTCTACCGCAGCTGGGGCTATGAGCTGGTCATCCCCCCTTTTATAGAGTTTCTGGATTCGCTGCTCACTGGCGCAGGCCGTGATCTGGATCTGAAAACCTTTAAGCTGACGGATCAGATAACCGGCCGGCTTATGGGTGTGCGCGCCGATATGACACCTCAGGCCGCCCGCATGGATGCCCACCAGTTGCGCCGTGATGTCCCAACCCGGCTCTGCTATCTGGGCACCGTACTGCACACCCGCTCAGAGGACTTTGCCAGCTCACGCAATCCACTCCAGATCGGCGCAGAGCTGTTTGGTCATGCGGGGGCAGAGAGCGATGTCGAGGTGCTCTGCCTGATGATGGAGACACTCAAGCAGACCGGCATCCATGATCTCTACCTCGATTTGGGGCATGTCGGCATCTATCGTGGGTTGGCTCGGCAGGCCGGGTTGCATGCAGCCGCAGAGCAGGCGCTGTTTGATGCACTGCAACGCAAGGCCGCACCAGAGATTCAAATACTGCTGGAGGAGCTGGCGGTGCCAGAGCCGGTCGCCGGCATGCTGGCCTCATTGGCACAGCTGAACGGCAATAATGCCATTGCACAGGCAAAACAGCAGTTGGCCAAGGCCGACCAGGAGGTGCAGGAGGCATTGCACTACCTGGAAGATATTGCAAAAATGATCCGACAGCGCCTGCCCGATGTGCCACTGCACTTTGATCTGGGCGAACTGCGCGGCTACCACTACCAGACTGGCGTGGTCTTTGCCGCCTTCGTTCCGGGACGAGGCCAGGAGATCGCGCGCGGCGGACGCTATGATGCCATTGGCAAGCTGTTTGGCCGCTCGCGTCCCGCCACAGGTTTTAGCGCCGATCTCAAGACGCTGCTGCAAATTGGCAAACAGCCTGCGCAGCAACCTGACGAGGAGCGCATCTATGCGCCTTGGTCTGATGATGTCGCACTGCTGTCGGCCATTGAAGCGCTGCGAACCCAGGGCAAGCGCGTGGTTTGCGCACTGCCTGGGCAGAGCGGAGGTGCTGTTGAAATGGGTTGCAATAAAATCCTGAAACAGCAAGATAACCGCTGGATAGTATCCAGCATTTAAACGATTTAAAGAGAGTCAGAATGGGCAAAAATGTTGTTGTCGTAGGCACCCAATGGGGCGATGAAGGAAAAGGCAAGGTGGTCGATCTGCTGACTGATCGCGCTGAAGCCGTGGTACGGTTTCAGGGCGGACACAATGCCGGCCACACACTAGTGATCAAGGGTGAAAAAACCGTGTTGCACCTGATCCCCTCCGGCATCCTGCGCGAAGGGGTACACTGCTACATTGGCAATGGTGTGGTGCTCTCTCCGGCCGCGCTGCTGGAAGAGATCGAGATGCTGGAAGGGCGCGGCGTACCTGCTCGCGAGCGTCTCGGCATCAGCGAAGGCTGTCCACTCATCCTGCCCTACCACATTGCGCTGGATCAGGCGCGCGAGACGGCACGCGGCAACAAGGCGATCGGCACCACAGGGCGTGGCATTGGCCCCGCATATGAAGATAAGGTCTCCCGGCGTGGCATTCGCCTGGGCGAGCTGTTTGACCCCACCCATTTTGAGACCCGCCTGCGCGAGGTGCTGGAGTACCACAACTTTGCGCTTGAACACTATTACAAGGTCGATACGGTCGATTTTCAGCAGACGCTGGATGAGGCGCTGGCTCAGGCCGAACAGATTGCACCGATGATTGTGGATGTTCCAGAGACCCTGTATCAGGCCGAAGCCAATGGCGGCAATATCCTGCTGGAGGGCGCACAGGGTTCCATGCTGGATATTGACCACGGCACCTATCCCTTTGTCACCTCATCCACCACCACAGCAGGTGGAGCTGCAAGCGGCAGCGGTATCGGCCCCTGTGATCTGGATTATATTCTCGGTATCGTCAAAGCCTATACGACCCGCGTGGGCGGCGGCCCCTTCCCTACTGAGCTGTTTGATGCACAGGGTGAGCACCTGGGCAAAAAAGGGCATGAGTTTGGTGCCACCACGGGGCGGCAGCGGCGCTGCGGCTGGCTGGACGCGGTGGCACTGCGCCGCACCTTTCAGACCAACAGCGTGACCGGACTCTGTATCACCAAGCTGGATGTGCTGGATGGGCTTGAAACCCTGCGTCTCTGCGTGGCCTACAAATTTGATGGTAAAGAGATCGACACACCACCCATTGGAGCCGAGCGCTTTGCCCGCTGTGAGCCAGTCTATATCGAGATGCCGGGCTGGTCTGACTCTACGGTTGA
>JALSJZ010000158.1 GCA_026989135.1 Sedimenticola sp.
GACAAACCTTTATCTCCCGACCCGAGGGTATCTATTAAGAGAGAGTAACTGAATGTTTGGATCAGGCAAAGGCGCCTGGTGCTATCTGGAGAAATATTTAGGGAATCAGCACTCAGTGCTGTTCAAAATTCGGCATCTGTTTTAAGCTCACGGCTGAAAAACAATAATCACAAGGAGGTTACGCATGGCGATTACTGACTGGCCAGCCGAGGAGCGCCCAAGAGAGAAGTTGCTGCAGCGTGGTGCGGAAGCCCTTTCGGATGCTGAATTGTTGGCTATCTTTCTGCGAACAGGGGTGGTGGGGAAGACGGCGGTTGATCTGGCGCGTGACTTGCTGCAAGAGCACGGCAGTCTGCGCAATCTAATGGCGGCGGACTACGCTCAGTTCTGTGCCAGCCACGGCCTGGGGCAGGCCAAATATGTGCAGCTACAGGCGGTGTTGGAGATGGGGCGTCGCCACCTGCGTGAAACACTCACGCGCGGGGATGCCCTGACCTCTCCCCAGCAAACCCGCAGCTACCTTTCAGCCCGCCTGCGGGGCTATCCGTATGAGGTTTTTGCCTGCCTTTTTTTGGATAACCGACATCGGGTCATTGAATATGAAGAGCTCTTCCAGGGCACTATTGACGGTACCAGCGTGCACCCGCGGGAGGTGGTGCGCCGTGCAATAGGGCATAATGCAGCAGCGGTTATCCTGGCGCACAACCATCCTTCCGGTGTGGCAGAGCCCAGTTCATCGGATACCCATATTACCCAAAGGCTGAAAGATGTGCTGGCGCTGGTCGATGTGCGGGTAATTGACCACATTATCGTGGGGGATGGCGAGATGACCTCGCTTGCAGAGAGGGGGCTGATTTGACCATTTTTTTTACGTGTAACTTGTATCTTGTGGCTGATTCTGATATAAATCCGCTCCTTTAAAGCATCGCCCAACGCGCCCACCCGGGCTATTGAACGAATTTATTGAGGTTTTAATCATGTCCAGAGTGTGCCAGGTAACAGGCAAACGTCCGGTGACTGGGAATAACGTATCCCACGCCAAAAACAGAACCAGAAGGCGTTTTCTGCCAAACCTTCACCGCCACCGTTTTTGGGTGGAGAGTGAGAACCGCTGGGTTCGTCTGCGCGTATCAGCCAACGGCATGCGCATTATTGATAAGAAAGGGATTGACGTGATCCTGACTGACCTGCGCGCCCGTGGCGAGAAATTTTAAGGAGCCTTAATTATGCGTGACAAAATCAGACTCGTATCCAGTGCCGGCACCGGCCACTTCTATACCACCACCAAAAACAAACGCACCATGCCGGGTAAAATGGAGGTCAAGAAATTCGATCCCACCATCCGCAAGCATGTGATGTACAAGGAAGCCAAGATTAAATAACGGGCTTGTGCTGCTGAACTGAAAACCCGCCATTGGCGGGTTTTTTTGTTTACCCAGTGTGGCTGGCAAACCCAGCCTGCGGAATGCAGGCGAGAGTTTTGCAAGAGGCTCGCTGAATATGACAAATATTACTACGGAAAGAAACAAGTGCTTGTAGCTGGATCAGTAAAGGCCGTCAGGCTGCTTGTTGGCTGTTAAAAGAGGCACAAAAAAGGCGACCCTGCCATGTAGACCGGCCCGCCTTTGGATTTCAGATATTAAGGCGCATAGGGTCACATTGAGGCTTTCTCCCTTCTCTTCGAAAATAACCGATGCGAATATCGATACGAGTTGTAATCACTCTCCACTAATACCTAACCGTGTGGTTTCCGTGGACATTTCCCACCTATCACGTTATAACGTGTTGAAATATTTAGCAAAGAACAGGATAACTCATTGACTCACAAGGCTAGGAAAAGGTTTGGCCAAAACTTCCTGCATGATCCTGGTGTCATTCGCCATATTGTCAGCAGTATCGCCCCCCGCCCAGGTGACCGGCTGGTAGAGATTGGTCCTGGCCGAGGCGCGATCACTAAAGAGTTGCTGAGGGTGGCGGGCTGCATGGATGCTGTCGAGCTGGATCGGGATCTGATCGAGCCGCTGGCGCGGGTCTGTGGTGAGCGGGGTGAGCTGCATATCCACTGTGCAGATGCACTCAGGTTTGATTTTTGCCAACTTGCCGCAGGTGATAAGCCTCTGCGGATTGTGGGTAACCTGCCTTATAATATTTCGACCCCCATCCTGTTTCGGCTGATCGATCAGCTTGGGTGTATTCAGGATATGCATTTCATGCTGCAAAAAGAGGTGGTTGATCGCATGGCCGCAGAGCCTGGCAGTAAAACTTACGGGCGGCTTTCGGTGATGTTGCAGGTGAAGTGCGAGATTACCCCGCTGTTTGATATTGGCTCTGGTGCTTTTAAACCTGCACCCAAGGTAGAGTCCGCCTTTGTGCGGCTACAGCCGCACCCCAAACCTGTTGTGCAGATTGATGATGATGCCCTGTTCGCCCGAGTGGTGACCCAGGCCTTTGCGCAGCGACGCAAGACCCTGCGTAATAGTCTGCGTGAGTTGATTGATGCGGATGGCATACAGGCTCTTGGTATCGATCCGGTTATTCGTGCCGAACGCCTGACCTTGGCTGAGTTTGCTGCGCTGGCTAATGCGATTGCTCTGGAGCCTTAAAGTGCCAAAAACCGGTGAATCAAATCAGTTAAAGCCAAATGGCCTGGGGGTTGCCCGAATCTTAAAAGCGGCCAGATGCTCTATTAAAGGGTTTCAGGCGGCCTATAGGCATGAGGCGGCTTTTCGGCAGGAGCTATTGCTGTCGCTGGTTTTGCTGCCCTTTAGTTTTGTCATTGCATCCTCATTGGCAAACTGGGTGGCGCTGATCGCTGTGCTGCTGTTACTGCTGTTGGTAGAGGTGATCAATTCAGCAATCGAGGCGCTGGCAGATCGTATATCTACCGACCTGCATGAACTGCTGGGTCGGGCAAAGGATTTAGGCTCATCTGCGGTATTTATTGCATTTATGATCGTTGTTTTGGTTTGGGGCGAGTCCGCATACTCATATTTTGTGGCCGCCTAAAGTCTTTTACTCTTAACTTATTTTTATCGCATGGCAAAACTTTTTGTAGATAACCTGACTGTTATTGATTTCTCCTACCTGCATCCAGAGCGTGGGCTGCTTGGGGAGAGTTGGCTGCTGGATATAGAGTTGGGTGGCACCCTTGATGCCCAAGGCATGGTGCTCGATTTTAGTGAGGTGAAGCGGCAGGTTAAGCAGATGGTTGATGATGGGTTTGACCATAAGCTGCTGATTCCACTGCGCTATGATGGCACGGAGGTAGAGAGGGATGGTGCCGGTTGCGCTGTTCACTACCATTGCCGAACAGGGCGCAGCATATATCATCGCGGCCCGGCCAACGCCTCCTGCCTGCTGGATACCGCTGAGATTACGCCAGAGTCTGTGGCCGCTGCGATTGAGGTGCGACTACAGCCGGGGTTACCGAAAAATGTCTTCCAGATAAAAATCAGGCTGCATGCCGAGCAGCGTGATGGCTATTTTTATCATGTGAGCCATGGGCTTAAACACCATGCAGGCAATTGCCAGCGTATTGCGCACGGACATCGCTCCGCTATTGAGATCTTTGAGGATGGGAGTCGATCACCCAAATCAGAGGCAGCGTGGGCGGCCCGATGGCGTGATATCTACATTGGCACACAGGCAGATCTGCTGGAAGAGCGGCAGCGCAATGGTGTCGCTTACTACCGCTTTGGCTATTGCTCGGGGCAGGGGGGGTTTGAGTTGGAGCTGCCAAAGGCCTGCTGTTATCTCATAGAGAGTGACTCGACAGTGGAGAATCTGGCGCAGCACATTGTGGAGAGGCTGAAGAGCGAGAAGCCACTGGCCAGTTTTGAGGTGCGTGCGTATGAGGGGGTAGGCAAAGGAGCCATTGCCACTTGAGTATGACGGACTCCCGGGTTGCCCGGTTACCGGGCAAGAAAATGGTACTCCCTAGGAGAATCGAACTCCTGTTACCGGCGTGAGAGGCCAGCGTCCTAACCGCTAGACGAAGGGAGCAGGAGAGAACTGTAAAGAGGTGCTATTATACCCAGCTTAATCCAAGCCTCAAGCCTCTATTACCAGGAAAATAAAAATAGTTACTCCAACCATTATCCCGCGTGCGGAACACAGTATTTCGCGTGCCAATATCAGCGAAAACGCTGTTAAAGTTCTCTATCGTCTAAAAAAAGCAGGCTATCAGGCCTATTTGGTCGGTGGAGGTGTGCGCGATCTGCTGCTGGGGCGCGAGCCTAAGGATTTTGACGTGGCCACAGATGCCACGCCAGAGGATGTCAAGCAGGTCTTCCGCAACTGCCGTCTGATCGGTCGCCGGTTTCGATTGGCGCATGTCCATTTTGGGCGAGAGATCATTGAGGTGGCTACCTTTCGCGGTATGCATGAAGCTACTTCGGATCAGGGCCAACAGGACAGCGAAAATGGCATGCTGTTGCGAGACAACGTCTATGGCACCATTGAAGAGGATGCCATGCGGCGCGATTTTACGATCAATGCCCTCTATTACAATATAGGGGATTTTTCTGTCGTGGATTATGCGGATGGCCTGAAGGATCTGCAGGCAGGTGTGCTGCGCCTGCTGGGTGACCCCGAGCAGCGCTACCGTGAAGACCCGGTGAGAATGCTGCGAGCCGTCCGGTTTGCCGCCAAGCTGGGTTTTATTATCAATCCGGCCTGCGAAAAGCCGCTGTTTGAGAGTGGCGATCTGCTGGACGGCGTCCCCTCCGCACGCCTTTTTGATGAGGTTCTGAAGCTCTTCCTGGGCGGGACAGCGCTGCACGCCTTTGAGAAGCTGCGCCACTTTGATCTTTTTCGGCACCTGTTTCCAGAGACGGATGAGTCCCTGAGCCATGAAGAGCAGGGCTTCCCCATCACCTTTGTTATTCGGGGGCTGAAGAATACCGATGCGCGTGTGCGTGCAGACAAACCGGTCACCCCGGCCTTTCTGTTCGCGGTTTTTCTGTGGGAGCCGGTTCGGCAGCGTGTGCAACAGCTGGAGGCCGAGGGTGAATCCAGGCACGATGCCATGATGGAAGCCGGGAGAGATGTGATTGGCCGACAGGTCAGCCGGGTCTCCATCCCCAAGCGATTTACGCTACAGATGCGTGAAATCTGGAATATGCAGCATCGACTGGAGCAGCGTGGCAAACGGGCGGTACGCCTGCTGGAGCACCCCCGCTTTCGAGCCGCCTATGATTTTCTGCTGCTGAGGGCCGAATCCGGTGAGACAGAGCTGGCGCTGGCGCAGTGGTGGACTGAAATACAGGAAGTGAGCGAAGAGCGACGCATCGAGATGGCCAGTGCGACCGGAGGCGGCGGTAAAAAACGCCGTCGCCGGAGACCCCGCAAGCGCCCCGCAGCGGAGTAGCGATGAGCGTTATTGTCTATATCGCCCTGGGCAGTAATCTGGATATGCCGGTAAATCATATCCAGCGCGCCTGTCAGGAGTTGGGTGCGCTGCCGCAGACCCGCTCGCTACAGTATTCCCGTCTCTATCAGAGTGTACCGCATGGGTCAGCAGACCAGCCAGACTATATTAATGCCGTTGCAGAACTTGAGACCCGGCTGCCCCCCAGTGAGCTGCTCTCGATGCTCCAGGCTCTAGAGCAGGCACATGGCCGGGTTCACAGCGGAGAGCACTGGGAGCCACGCCCGCTGGATCTGGATATTCTGATGTACGGTGATCAACAGATTGATGGCCCAAACCTGCAAATTCCTCACCCCTATATGGCCGAACGCGCCTTTGTGCTCTACCCCCTGGCAGAGTTGGTGACCGATCTAAATATCCCTGGCTATGGCATGCTGAGTGATCTGCTGCAAGCCTGCCCGGCTGGCGAACTGGTGCTTTTAAATGAGCTCTGAAACGGGGCTGACCCCACCGGGTTATCTTGTTGTCGAGGGGGTGATAGGGGTAGGCAAAACCAGTCTGGTAAAGCGTCTGGCCGAGAGTTTTGGCAGCGAGACCCTGCTGGAAAATGCACAAGATAATCCATTTCTGGATCGCTTTTATCAGGATGGGCAACAGGCGGCGCTGCCGACGCAGCTCTTCTTCCTCTTTCAGCGCAGCAAGCAGCTACAGGCACTGCGGCAGCGGGATATGTTTCGTACTGCGCTGGTTGCAGATTTCATGCTGGAGAAGGATCCACTGTTTGCCCGCCAGAATCTGGATGAAGAGGAGTTGAAGCTCTATGAACAGGTCTTTGCCCAGCTGGCGGTGGAGATACCGGTGCCGGATCTGGTGGTCTATCTACAGGCCCCGGTAGAGGTCTTGATGCAGCGCATCAAAAAGCGCAACCGAAAGGTGGAGCTTGCGATAACGGAAGATTATCTGCAGGGATTGAGTGATGCCTACACCGAGTTCTTCTATTACTATAACCGCTCACCGTTGCTGATTATCAATGCCGCAGAGATCAACCCCGTAGAGCGGGATGCCGATTACCAACTGCTGCTGGAGCGTATCTGCTCGATACGGCGCGGTAAACACTATTTTAACCCTGCACCACTGCGGTTGTAGGGCTACTGGATTGGGGTTCTCCTATGCCGGATATCACAATTACAACATTGCAACAGATGAAGCAGCAGGGCGAGAAGATCGCCGTGCTGACCAGTTATGACGCCAGTTTTACCCGCCTTATCGAGAAGGCAGGGGTGGAGGTGCTGCTGGTGGGTGACTCACTGGGGATGGTGATCCAGGGGCAGGAGAGCACGCTGCCCGTGACCGTGGATGAGGTGGTTTACCACACCCAAAATGTGGCGCGTGCCCGTCGCAAGGCCTTGATTGTGGCCGATATGCCCTTTATGAGCTACAGCTCCGCCGCCCAGGCGCTCGATACCGCAGCCCGCCTGATGAAAGAGGGTGGGGCGCAGATGGTCAAGCTGGAAGGGGGTGCAACACAGCTGGAGACTGTACGCCAGCTGGTTGCCCATGCGGTGCCGGTCTGTGCGCACCTGGGGTTGTTGCCGCAATCGGTACACAGACTGGGCGGATACCGCGTGCAGGGGCGTGATGAAGCCAGTGCCGCGGTGATGAAAGAGGATGCGCTGGCGCTACAGCAGGCGGGTGCTCAGATGCTGGTACTGGAGTGTGTGCCAGCAGCGCTGGCCGGAGAGATCAGCCAGATGCTGGAGATCCCCGTGATTGGCATCGGAGCCGGTGCGGCCTGTGATGGGCAGGTGCTGGTGCTGTATGACATGCTGGGTGTTGCCTCAGGTGATCTGCCAAGATTTGTTAAAAATTTCCTGCTGGAAACGGGGACAATCCCGGCGGCTCTTGCCGCCTATGTTCAGGCAGTGAAAGATGGCAGCTTTCCCGCAGCAGAGCAGAGCTTTTGATGGAGAGGATCAGTGCCATAAAAGAGCTGCGCCAGCAGGTAGCGGCGAGGCGTCTGGCCGGTGAGCGCATCGCGCTGGTGCCCACCATGGGTAACCTGCATGCCGGGCATCTTGAGCTGGTCAAACAGGCGCGACAGCGGGCTGGTCGGGTGGTGGTCAGCATCTTTGTCAACCCCATGCAGTTTGGCGCAGGGGAGGATTTTGGCCGCTACCCCCGCACCCTGGAGCAGGATGCCACGCAGTTGGAGAGCGCCGGGGTGGATCTGCTCTTTACCCCGTCCGTGCAAGAGGTCTACCCCCGTGGGCAGGAGGCGCAGACCGCCATCACTGTACCGGGTATCTCCAATATTCTCTGCGGCGCTTCGCGGGCTGGGCACTTTGCAGGGGTTGCCACCGTGGTCTGCAAACTGCTCAACATGGTGCAGCCTGATCTGGCACTGTTTGGCAACAAGGATCTTCAGCAGCTGCTGGTCATCCGGCAGATGGTGGAGGATCTCTGTATCCCGGTAGAGATTATGGGCATACCCACAGTGCGGGAGCCAGATGGCTTGGCGCGCAGCTCACGCAATGGCTATCTGACTGCTGAAGAGCGCAGCCAGGCTCCGGCTCTGTATCGTGTGCTATGTGAAACCTCTAGAGCCATTGCCCAGGGGCGAAGTGACTATGCAGCGCTGGAGTCGGAGGGCAAACAGTCACTTATGGCCGCAGGTTTCAAACCGGACTACTATAGCATCCGCAATGCAGCGGATCTCTCTGAACCCAATGGCGAGATGCAAAAGCTGGCCATTTTAGCGGCTGCCTGTCTGGGACGGACGCGATTGATCGATAATCTGCTGGTTGAGAGGCAGGAATTTCCCTGCAATTGATTACAGGTTGCGAATAACGCATAATGTGCCGCCCTTTTATCCTCGGAGCGATAAGCGAAAATGCAGTTATCCGTTCTCAAATGTAAGCTACACCGTGCCTGTGTGACCCACGCAGAGCTGGATTATGAGGGATCTTGCGCCATTGATCGTGACCTGATGGAGAGGGCAGGCATCCTGCCTTACGAGCAGATCCAGATCTACAACATCACCAACGGCGAGCGTTTTACCACCTATGCCATTGTGGCAGAGGCCGGGTCACGCATCATCTCCATCAATGGAGCGGCCGCACACAAGGCAGCGCCAGGTGACCGTATCATCATCTGCGCCTATGCCGGTCTGGATGAGAGAGAGATGGCCAACTTCAAGCCCTCTTTGGTCTACCTCAACGAACACAACCACATCACTCGTACCGGGGAGCAGATTCCAACCCAGGTAGCCTAATAAATCTTGATTAATATGGTGTAAAACCCAAGGTTCACAGTTGATTGTGGTGCATAGCGCATCAGGCAGCATGCCTGTGCCAGGCTCAAAGTAATCTCTGCGCCCCCGCCCGCCACTGATATGATTGCCTATACGCATGAGAACCAGGATGTCTGCTTGGGGCAATCACGGCTTCAACAACTTCCATCAGAAGCATGTAGAGCGACTTGCAGGCAGGATCAAGAGATACCCCAGGAGCCTGTCCGAGAATAGAAATCATGGTGAGGGGCAGCTGGTTTGAGTCAGGTTTTTTCATTATTTGAGGCGAATATTGGGCATATTTAACAAAAATAATGGAAGAATCTGGCCAGATCTAGCTTTTCCTCATTGTGCTTTCTATTCTCGGACAGGCTCCCAGG
>JALSJZ010000159.1 GCA_026989135.1 Sedimenticola sp.
ATAGGGGGTGCCGCCGCTGTATGTATCATAATTGGCACCACTGTTCGCCACTGGAACCGGGGTGGCATATTCGTATCCCGTCAACTGCCAGGCCAGATAGGCTTCATCTCCATACACATCCGTAGAACCTGTTAATTTCCTCCAGAATCCGGGGCTCATGCCTCCATAACGGGTATCACCACGGCACTGTGACGCATCGCCTGACAGCATATTGGACAGCCCCTGAACGGCATGCACCGGACGGCTGGTCAGCGTCATCAATACTGGGGGGGCGGCCAAGGCGGCCTTGAGCAACCGACGACGTTTGACATCAGTCGCATCCACCAGAGTGGTTTTTTGTGTGGACTTATCTATTAAAGAGTTATTATTCGTGCTGCCCAAATCTTGAGTTTGGTTTGAATCCTTTTTGTCTGACATAACGTCAACACCTCTAAAATAATTTATCTATCCCGTACAACCTTGGTGGACTGCGCTGCAATCTTTTATCAAGACAGCTTTCTGTACCAACTGTAAATCTGTCGGTGAACAAAATAGCAAATAAAGCCTGCCGGGGACACACATTCCTTAGATATAAATTAGCATCTTCTATGCCAAAGCTGTCAACCGATTGATTTTAATGAGATAAGCCCAGCGCACACCGAAGGTGTTTTGTTCCCAGATTTCAATATCACTAAAAAGTGGAAAAAAAGCTGACACCTCTTCCCTTTAAAACCATCATCATTTTAAGCTTATCAAAATGATATTAAGTCAGTTTCTGCATGGATTACAATATGTTGCACGTTATTATAAGAAGCCGTCAACCTTTAATCAGGAATGAAACAACTGTAAAATTTTTTGACAACTACCGAAACGCAGGAAGCACCCGCTCTGAAATCAGCTGCGCCAAACAGTCTAGCTGAGGATAACAGGCAGCCGTGCTCTCTATGTACCCCAATGTTCGAGGAATATCCTTAAGGTAGCCTGGCTTGCCATCACGGCAATTCAAACGCGCAAAGATACCCGCTGCCTTGAGGTGGCGCTGCACACCCATCAGATCAAACCACTGCAGAAACTGATCTTCATGCTGACTCAACAGCAGACCGCTTTTTACGGCCTGTCTGAAATAGTCCATAGCCCAGGCCTCAACCTGCTCAACCGGCCATTGGATGTAGCAATCGCGCAGCAGTGAAACCAGATCATAGGTTACCGGGCCATTGACCGCATCCTGGAAATCCAGGATGCCGGGGTTAGGTTCAGCCCGCATCAGGTTGCGCGAGTGATAGTCCCGGTGAACTACAACCTGGGGCTGCTCCAGGGCACTGTCGGCCAGCAGCTCAAAGACCTGGGTTAGCAGTGAGTGGCCACTATCAGAGAGTGTCAGCCCCAGATGCTTTTGCAGCAGCCACTCCCGGAACAGCTCCATCTCCTGCATCAGCAGTGCTCGGTTATAGGGCGGTAGCGCCCCGGCCGACACCTTGCTCTGTAGCTGCACCAGTGATGCTATGGCATCAGCATAGAGTTGGTCGGCATTGCCTGGGTTGAGAATGTCCAGATAGAGGGTTGACCCCAGATCATCCAGCAGCAGAAAGCCCTGCTCAATATCTTCAGCATGGACGGCTGGCACATGGAGTCCCGCAGTCTTTAGCTGGCGGGCAATGGTCACAAAGGGACGGCAATCCTCTTTATCCGGCGGTGCATCCATGGCGATGTAGCTTTTATCACCCAGGCTGACGCGGAAATAGCGCCGGAAGCTGGCGTCACCAGAGGCGGGTTCTAATGAAAAAGGGGGGAGGCCAACCTGATCTGTCAGCCATTTTTCCAGTTTTTTGATTCTTTCAGGCATGGCCGGAAGGGTACAGGAATTGGTGGAGCGAGGGCAGGTGGTAACATTAAACCTAAATCCTGCAGGACTAAAGTCCCGCTTCCGGCTTCTACCCCACAACAACGCGGTTTTTACCCTCTTTTTTGGCTCTGTACATCGCCTCATCTGCGCGTACGAATACATCGTCTGCGGTATCGTCTGCACGAAATTCAGAGATGCCGCAGGAGATGGTTATGGGGATTTTATCTTTGGCGGACGAGTGAAAACCACTGTTGGCAATAGACTCTCTGATTTCATCCGCCAGCTTCCTTGCATTTTCAAGCGTGGAGTCCACCAATAACATGACAAACTCCTCGCCCCCATAACGGCCTACAAAATCCAGCTCTCTTGGGCGCGCACTTAAAATCCGCCCAATGACCCTCAATGCCTTGTCTCCTGCCTTATGACCGAATCGGTCATTGATCTGTTTAAAATCATCAACATCCCAAACCAGTATCAACAGTGGGTTTTGGGTGCGTTTCCAGCGGGCAACCTCGGTAGCCAGGCGCTCTTCATAGGCGATCCGGTTGGGCAGCCCGGTCACGGGGTCTTCCAGTGCCTTTGATTTTGCATCCATCATTTTGGAGTGGAGGCTGGTTGTCTCACTCTCCAGCAGACGCAGGCGTTGGCGCAGTGCCTGCTCTTTAACCAGGGCACTCTTGCGTCGCATCTCCTCTGCTTCCAGGTGCGCATCGACATGGCCTTGAATGGTGTCCAGGCGATGGGCAATATCGGTTTTCAGACTCTCAAGGTCTGTTGCAACGGAGAGGCTGTGCTGAATCTCTCCCATCTCACCCTGCACCGCTGCATTTAGCGCCTCTCCATTCTGGGCTGCGTCTGCACGGTCAGATGCGCTGCCGGCCATGTGCTGATCAAGCTCTTGCAGGCGTAACGTCAGCTCACTGAGGAAATCCTCAGTGGCGCGCATTTCGGTCTGAACCTCTCCCAGTGTGGTAGTGACCAGCTTGCCCAGATCATCCAGCACAGGTATCCAGGCTTCGGCAGCCGCGTCTTTGCCCAGACGCGCCATCAGGTTCGCCATCTCCTCGGTTAAGTGTCCCGGCCAGTTCAGCCTTTCCAACAGGCGCAGCAGCACCTGATTGGGCTCTGACACTGCGCTGCTTTCAGCAGCCTTGTGGCTCTCCTCCTCTGCTTTGAAGATGCGCCCAAACAGCCCAGGGCGGGGCGGGCTGTCCGCCGTCGAGCTGCTTCTGGAGGTTATCAGCATCAGCAACTCATCCAGCTGTGCATCAGCGCTGTTTGCAGGGTCAGCCTGCAGCTGCTGGATGATTTTATCCAGCTGGGCAGCCGGTTTGCCGGTAAGGTTGATTCGGCTCAGCAGTTGCTGAAACAGATCGGGCACTGCTGCCCCGTCGGCAGCACTTGATCTTGACTCATCCGTGCGCATTAATGCATCGGACAACATATCCAGCGTCTTTTTCAGCTCGAGGTTAACCCCATCGCGTATGGCGCCACGAATCTTCGCAAGGTTGGGATCCAGATTAGGATCCAATCCGCTTGTAGCAATGGTCAGGCGGCTTATCGTGCGGCAGAGCAGCTTCTCTATCTCTGCCTGCTCCAGCTCATCAGCGCCCTGCCGCTCTGCCAGGAGGCGGTATCTCTCTTTCCAGTCAATCTCTGTCATACGTCACTTTCTCAATGAACCGCTGTTTATGCAGCAATTCCCGGGGGGCGTCCACCAATGGGTTTGATCTGCCTGGAGACAGGGGCAAACCCCTCCGGCAGCAATACATCCAGGCTGATCGGCAGATGGTCTGAGCAGGCATAATCCAGCACTTGAGCCCTTTCGATACCCAGGGTGCTCGATACCAGGATATGGTCGATCTTCTTCTTTGGCCGCCAGCTGGGAAAGGTGCTCTCTTCGGTTATAGGCTCCCACAGGTTCAGCCGCTCCATCAACAGCGCCACCTCGGGGGAGTCTGACCCGCAGTTCAGGTCACCCATGATGATACTGTAAGGGCAGCCCGCCATAAGCTCGCTGATGTAGGAGACTTGCCGCATACGCGCCCGCCGCCCCAGAGCCAGGTGCAAGATGCACACCACCAGCTCATGGCCGGAATCACCAAAGCGGCACAGGATAGCACCCCGACCCGGCAGACCTGGCAGGTTATGCTCTGTTATCGAAGAGGGTCGAAGATGGCTTAACAGGCCGTTGCTGTGCTGCGCCAGCTTGCCCAGGTTGCGGTTTACCTGTTTATGCCAGTGAGGAAACCCGGCCAGCTTTGCCAGGTATTGGGTCTGATCAATAAAGCCTGTGCGCAGGCTTCCGGAGTCAACCTCCTGCAAACCCACCAGGTCGTAGCTGTGCAACAGCCCGGATATGCGGTTCAGGTTCCTCTCCCGGCTCCGGTGAGGCAGCAGATGCTTCCAGCTGTGGGTCACGTAATCACGGTAGCGTTGGGTACCGATCCCCGCTTGAATGTTATAGCTTAAGACACGTATTCGCTGCATTCCGCCACTCTTGCATGATTCAGATAGATTCAGGTTTGGGGCATCTCACCATTTATGTCGTCCCTGTGCCACTCACAGACAGACCTCTCCCGCAAGATAACGCCCCGGACATAATCAATTCTAGTCCAGAAAAAATTTCCTTCCAGACACTAAAAAGGGCGGCCAACCGGCCGCCCTTTGCAGAACAGGCTAAATGTTGCCTGTTTTTTACTGCTTTAGCCCCTGGATAAACTGGGCAACAGCTGTAATTTCAGCGTCTGTCATGTTTTTTGCCACACCACGCATCATCATGTTTGGGTCTGTAACGCGTGTGCCAGAACGGAAGTCCTTCATCGCCTTCGCGACATAGGCAGCCTGCTGACCTGCCAGGTTGGGAAAGTTGGCAGCCGGGTTGCCAGCACCGGTAGGCCCGTGACAAGCCATGCAAGCCGCTACGCCTGTGGCCTTGTTGCCACCGCGATAGATTTTTTCGCCCAGTTCAACCTGATCTTCAGCAGCAACGCCTTCGCTTCTCTCCTGGCTGCTGAAATAGGCAGCTAGATCAGCCATTGTTTTATCGTCAAGAGCTACAGCCATAGGTGCCATCATGGGGTCTTTGCGCTCACCTGCCTTAAATGCTTTAAGTTGCCTTATAAGGTAATCCGGGTGCTGACCCGCCAGCTTTGGCCACATGGGGTTCAGGCTGTTTCCACCTGGACCATGGCACGCTATACACAGGGCAGCCCTGGCCTGCCCGGCAGCCGCATCACCCGCCGCTTGAGCTCCACCGGCAACGATCATCCCTATAACTACAAAAACTGCTACCAAACTTTTTTTCATGATTGAACCTACTGTTTTAATGAGTTGTGGAACACTGCTGGCGGTTATGCCTGCGTAAGTAGCGGCCGACTACTGCCATTGATGCCCCCACTAAATTCTTTACTGTTCTACTCTGTTTTAGCGACGAGCCGCCATATATACCAGAGTCGCTGGTGCAGGGTCAAATAATAGGCCACTAAAAGCGCTATTCCGGCTCACCTGCTGCGATGCAGATTCAAGCAACCGGCAGCTCCCAATCCTCAATCACCAGCACCAGCTTGCCCCGGACGTGCCCCTTCTCCAAAAGCCGATGGGCAGCGGCCGCCTCCTCCAGCGGAAACTTGCGACTTACATGGATCTTGAGCTTGCCGGTATCGATCCAGCCGGCGCAGCGGCGCAATATCTCCAGATGGTGGGCCCTGGCGGCGGGGAGATTATCCCGCAACATGGGGGTCAGCATCAGCTCGAATCCAATATTCAGATTCAGGTTGCGCGCCTCTGTCCAGTCCATGTCCGGGCCAGGGTCAAGCAGTGTTATCAGGCTGCCTGTATAGGCCATCGCCGGGATGGTGCGGCGGAAGTTGTCTGGCCCCACCGTATCCAGGGCGATGTCCACGCCTTTGTTGTTGGTCCAGGCCAGTACCGCTTCCACAAAATCACGATGGCGGTAGAAGATGAACTCCTCCGCACCCATCTCCTGAGCCAGCATCGCCTGCTCTTCATCACCCACCGTTGTGCAGACCCGAGCCCCACCCGATTGCGCCAGCTGAATGGCAACATGGCCGACCCCACCGGCACCCCCATGAACCAATACCGTCTGCCCCGCCTGTAGACGGCCACGCTCTATAATGGCTTCCCAGGCGGTGATCAATACCAGCGGCCCCGCAGCCGCTTCGGCAAAGCTCAGCTTTTTGGGTTTGAGCTGGAGATAGGCCTCTTCAACCACCGTAAACTGGGCATAGGTGCCCTGCTCCCGCCCCAGCCCGCCATTGCAGAACCAGACCGCATCTCCGGGCTTGAAGCGGGTCACACCCGATCCAACCTCCATCACCACGCCCGCCCCGTCACAGCCCAGCACAGCAGGCAGGTCGTGCGGATAGAAAGGGGCATTTTGGCGGATCTTGGTGTCGATGGGGTTAACCCCGGCCGCCATCATCCGAATCTTTACCTGGCTGGCTGTCTGGATCTCAGGCTCTGCCATTTCAACCAGTTGCAATACATTGGGTGATCCCGGCTCTGTCATCTGTACGGCACGCATCTCTCTACCTCTCCAAACATATTAGATTTGAGAGGGATCTTGCCGTCCCGCTCACTATCGTGCAAGCAGGAATAGCTTTTTTTCATCCGGAAGGATAAAAACAGCGACCCCGGCAGCAGCAATTTGAAGTACTATCTGCGCGAAGCAGATCAAAACCCAGGCAGGAGTTCATTATCCTAGAATCCGCAGTTGGACGGGGTGGAGTGTGCGCTTGCGGGGGTGTATGGCAAGGCGCAACGACGTAGAATAGTTGTTCTATTCCAAGGAGTTGCAACACGGCCATACACCCCCGCAAGCGTGCAATCCGCCCTGTAGCGTAGTTCACCCAGCAGGTGAGTTAGATAAAGGTATAAAATATTATGCATATCAATATGTTGACCTATCCTCGTAGCGGTCAACTGCGGAATCTAGGATTATGACCCGTCGATTGGCACCGTTTCAGATAGCGACTCTGTTGATGCTCTGCGCTGTTTTCAGCCCGGCATCTGCCGGAGAGAAAGAGCCGCTCTACAACCGCATCAACCTCTCTGTCAGCGCAACCGATGAGATAGAGAACGATACGCTGGTGGCGCAGCTCTATATCCAGAAAGAGGGGCGCAGCGCCAGCCAGCTGGCAAAAGAGACAAATCGCGATATTGAGTGGGCCATCGAGCAGGCCAAACAGGTACCGGGCATCAGCGTGCAGACGCTGGATTATCACACCAGCCCGACCTACCACAAGCAGTCTCAGACGGGCTGGCGGGTCAGGCAATCGCTGCGCCTGACAAGCCAGGATACGGTGGCAATGAGCCAGCTTATTGGCGAGCTGCAACAGCGTCTGCTGGTCGACAGTATCCGCTATAAAATCTCCCAAAAAAAGCGGGATGAGGCAGAGAACAGGCTCATCACCCAGGCCATCACTGCCTTTAAAGCACGCGCTACACTCATAAGCAACGCATGGGAGCAGACCACCTATCGGCTGGTACAGATGGGGATCAGCACCTCTGGCAGCGCCATGCCACGCATCTACCAGCAACGCGCCATGATGGAGAGCGACGCCCTTGGCGCACCAGCTCTTGAGGCGGGCAAACAGACCGTTCAGGTCACTGCCAGTGGAACCATCGAGCTGCAGAGATAGCCTGTATGCCGGATCTGATACGTAAGGTTGGTTTCTACCAGTTTGCCCCACAATTTGGTGCGGTCGCCAAAAATCTCTCTAAAGTGACGGCGGCTTTAAGCGGGGTCGATGCCGATATTATCGTCCTGCCAGAGCTGCCATTTACCGGCTACTATTTTCAGGATCGCAATGAGCTGGCCAGATTAGCCGAAGATCCTGCAACATCGACCACCCTGGTGACATTGATAGAGCTCTGCGCTAACAACAGCTTTCATCTGGTGACCGGATTTGCTGAAAAAGCGGGGGGCAAGATTTTCAACAGCGCCCTTCTGATCAACGGAGAGGGGATCGTACAAACCTACCGCAAACTCCACCTCTTCAATACAGAATCGGAGTATTTTGACCCCGGCGACAGGCCATTGCAGATCAGCAATATTGACGGTATCCAGCTGGGGCTGATGATCTGCTACGACTGGGCCTTTCCAGAGGTCGCACGCAGCCTGGCACTACAGGGCGCTGACCTGATCTGCCACCCTTCCAACCTGGTGCTGCCCTGGTGTCAGCAGGCGATGCTGATCCGCTGCATGGAAAATGGCCTGTTTGCCGTCACAGCCAACCGAACCGGCCCCGATAACCGCCCAAGAGGAACCCTTAACTTCACCGGCCAAAGCCAGATAGCCGGGCCAAAAGGGGCGTTGATACACCGCTCATCCACTGAGGAGGAGGGGCTTTTCATTACACAGATCGACCTGGCGCAGGCCAGGGATAAAAATGTCACACCGCTGAGCCACCTTCTCAAAGACCGGCGACCTGAATTTTATTCCCGCCTTAACAGCAGATAGTCTGGAGCGGGTCAATGCAGCTCCGGCCCCACAATATAGTCCACCACCTCAAAGCCCTGCTCCTCCAGCACCTCAGCAATATCATCCCATGTGTAGTCGGCGTTCTCCTCCTCCACACCTGCAATGAGCCCCGTGGTATGGCGAAACGCCTCGTGCCCGTCATAGTGTTCTGGAATCTTGACCAAACGGGTCTGTTCGAGCGTTTTACCGGGCAGCATTATGAATTTTGCGGGCATGGTCAATCCTCGTAGATCATTCTAAATGAGATAATGGTGGTTATTGTTGTTTCAGCACAACACCCGGCAGCAGACACAGGCAGAGCCATTAGCTGCCGCTACCTCATGCCATCAGATGGATATGCCTCATTGTTACAACCAATGGCTCATTCTCCTTTGAGGGAAATCAAGTCGCCCTCTCTTTGTTACCTTGCGATTACAAAACAGAAACATCCTCCAGTCGGCAAGCAGCGTTTGGCAGGGTGAGGTGACTGCATGATCATGGCATCAATTCCAATTAGTACACTGATAGATGGATGTGAACCATCGGCAGGTGTTGGGTAGATTTGAGGGGAGATGGCGCTTATAGTTTCTATAACCCTAGAAAAATCGGTTGGGTCGTGCGAGGGCAACTAAGGTGCTTAGACGCCCACAGTAGGCTCGACTGATTTCTCTAGGAGACTGTCCGAGAATAGGAATCATGGTGAGGGGAAGCTGGTTTGAGTCAG
>JALSJZ010000160.1 GCA_026989135.1 Sedimenticola sp.
GATCTGGCAGGGCGATCCATTGAGGTGATCCAGCTACAGGTGCCGCAGCTGGAGGGGGAGCGATATGCGGTGTTGATAAAGGGTGAAGGTGGGCGGCCTAAAACCCTCGGTTGAAATCCAAGCAAAAGATCATTGTTCTTGAGAAAAGTAAAATAGCTCTATATATGATACAAATGATCTTCTAAAGATAATTATGTATTCGTGGAAGTGGCTTGGTGTTATACCCGCAGCGATTACAAGAGATAGAAAGCCAATGATCAAATGCCACCTTTCACGCATCATGGGCGAGCGAAAGCTCAAAATATCTGATGTCTGCCGGGATACCGGAATCAATCGAGGGACAATTACCCGTCTCTATCGCGAAACCGCGCAGCGTGTGGAGCTGGAGACGCTGGATCGCCTGTGCGACTACTTCCAGTGCGATGTCTCCGATCTGTTTGAGCGGATCACCTCAGCACCTGATCAATGACCATGCCATCCCAAAACTTTGAGTTTATCCGCCCCTTTCGGCCGGAGCTGGCCGATCTCGGCGGTTACGCTGAGGCGATTCTCCATATCGACCCCGGCAGTGCACAAACCCGGCTTCGCGGTCTGGCGGAGAGCATCACCAAAGCGATCCATCGCCAGGAGCGCTTGCCGCTCATCCCCCAGGCCAGCTTTTATGAGCTGTTACGCGCAGAGGGCTTTGTCGCCGTGGTGGATCGCTCGCTGATCAACTACCTCGACCTTCTCCGCAGGCAAGGCAATGATACCGCCCACGGTAACGAGGGCAATCTGCACACGGCATCCAAGGGGCTGGCAATTGCCCACCAGCTAGTCAGTTACACGGCCATCAAATACCACGGGATGAGTCGCGCCCAAATCCCCGATTTTACAGCGCCCCAGGACAAGCGCATCGAACTGCAACAGCTCCAGCAGAGCGTCAAAGCGTACCAAGAGGCCCTCGACAGCAAAGCCGAAGAGGTTGATTGCCTGCTGGACAAGCTCGACCAGGCCAACGCTGAGGTGCAACAGAGCCAAACGGAGTCCAGCGAACAGGAACGTCAGCAGGCCTGGCAACAGAGCCAGCAGGCCGCCAACTCTCTGCAATGGGATGAAGCCAAAACCCGGCAGCTGCTGATCGATGACATGCTGGAACGGGCAGGCTGGAAGATCAGCGATACCGAGCAGGTGACGTTAGAGCACCCCATCGATCACCAGCCCACAGCCTCGGGCATAGGCTACGCCGACTACGTGCTGTGGGATGGTTACGGCAAGCCACTGGCGGTGGTTGAGGCCAAAAAATCGAGCGTCAAGGGGCTGCAAATAGGCCGCGAACAGGCGCGCATCTACGCCGATGGCCTGGAGAAGATGACCGGCCAGCGGCCCGTTATCTTCTACACCAACGGTTACGAAACCTATTTGTGGGATGATCGCCAATACAATAGCTACCGCCAGGTGTATGGTTTTTACAGTCGTGACAGCCTCAACTACCTGATCTATCAACGCAGCTACCGTGAAAGCAACTTAGAGCAGAACAACCCCAAACTTGAGATTGCCGATCGTGCCTATCAGATCGAAGCCATTAAAGCGGTGGCCAGCCGCTTTCAGGCACAGCGCCGGAAAGCGCTGATCGTGCAAGCCACCGGCACCGGCAAAACCCGCGTCGCCATCGCCATCAGTGAACTGCTAACGCGCACAGGCTGGGCCAAGCGGGTGCTGTTTCTGTGTGACCGCCGTGAGCTGCGCCGCCAGGCCGATACCGCCTTTAAAGACTACCTGCCCAGTGAACCGCGCTGTGTGATTGGGGAGAGTAACAAGGTTGATGAAAACGCCCGCATCTTTGTCGCCACCTATCCCGGCATGATGGGGCGCTTCTCCCGTCTCGATGTGGGGTTCTTCGATCTGATCATCGCCGACGAGTCTCACCGCTCCATCTACAACAAGTACCGCGAAATATTCCTCTATTTCGATGCCTTGCAACTGGGGCTGACCGCCACCCCGGTCAAATACATCGCCCGCAACACCTTTGATCTGTTCGCTTGCGAAGATCAAGACCCCACCTTCGAATACAGTCTCGACGATGCCATCAAAAATGAACCACCCTATCTGGTGCCGTTTCGTGTCAAAGACATCACCACCGATTTTCTGCGCGAAGGGATTCACTACAATGACCTTGATGAGACGCAACAGCACCAGCTCGAAGAGGATTTAGGCGAAGAGGAGGCCAAGGTCACCACCATCAAAGGCAAAGATATCGGCCGCAAGATCTACAGTGCCGATACCGACCGCACCATCCTCCAAAACCTCATCGATAACGGTATTAAAGATGCCACTGGCTCGCTGGTGGGCAAAACCATCATCTTTGCCCAGAGCCAGGGGCACGCGGAGCACCTGGAAAGCCTATTCAGCGAACTCTATCCACAATATGGCAGCCGCGTCTGCAAGGTGATCCACAACAAAGTGACCCGCGCCGATGCCCTCATCGACGAGTTCAAAGAGCGCGGTAACGATTTCCGCATCGCCATCTCGGTCGATATGCTCGACACCGGCATCGACGTGCCCGAGGTGGTCAACCTCGTCTTTGCCAAGCCCGTTCGCTCCTGGGTCAAGTTCTGGCAGATGATCGGCCGTGGCACCCGCCTCTGTCCCAATCTGCTGGGGGCAGGAAAAGACAAGTCTGAGTTCTACATCTTCGACCACTACGGCAACTTTGCTTTTTTTGAAGAGGAGTACCAAGAGGTTGAAGAACAGACCGGCAAGTCACTGTTGCAACAGCTGTTTGAAGTGCGCCTCGGCCTGCTCGATGTCGCCCTGAAACAGAACCACAAAGCCGCCTTTGATCTTGCCGGTGAGCTCATTCGGCAGGATCTTCAAGACCTGCCGCAGAGCAGCATCAGCGTTAAACACCAGCTGCGCAACGTCCACCAGCTCACCCAAACCAGCGCACTGACCACCCTAAGCGCCAGCACCCGCAAAACCCTGAGCGATGTGATGGCCCCGCTGATGGGCAGCCGGGTGCTGCGCGATCGAGACGCCATCGCCTTTGATCGTCTGGTGGGCGAGCTGCAAACCTGCTTCACCCAACAGGCCGCCTGTTTTGACGACCTGAAGCAACAACTGCTGATCGAACTCAGCAAACTGGCCGTCAATATTCAGGCCGTACGCCAGAAAGAGGCGGTGCTCAACCAGGTGCAAACCGCTGAATTCTGGCACCAGGCCACCATGGAAACCCTGGAGTGGATGCGCACCGAGCTGCGCGGCATCATGAAATATCGCCAGGGGGGCACACTGCCAGGGGATGGTGTCCAGACCACCGGCGTGAAAGACGACGGTGAAACCTACGAGGTAGAGCGCAAGAACATCCTCAGCAGTGAAACCGAAGGGCTGCAATACCGCCGCCGCATCAAAAAAATACTCGATGAGATGGTGGTCAACCATCCGGTACTACAAAAGATTCGCAGCAACAAACCCGTCAAGCCCGATGAATTGGCCAGCCTCGCCTCCACCATATTGACCCAACACCCCGGCGTTGATCTCGACGTGCTCAATGCGTTTTATGGCCGCTCAGCCCAAGAGCTACACCTGACCATTCGCGAAGTGGTGGGGATGGATCTCAGCACCGTAGAAAGGCACTTTACCCAATTTCTGCACAGCCATCCTCAGCTAACCCACAAGCAGGTGCAGTTCATGAACCTGCTCAAGCAATACATCAGCGAACACGGCGCAATAAAACTGGAGACACTCTACCAAGCCCCCTTTACCAGCGTCTCCCATGAAGGGATTGACGGCGTGTTCAGCACCGATGATGTGGATGAACTGGTCGCCCTGTTGCGCCCCTTCTGGGACAACAAGCAAGAGGCTCAGCCCTGATGCTTTGCGACTCAAGCAAACTGACCCTTTGGGATAATTAAATGCTGGAAATATCAACCCTGAATGACATCATCGCCCTGCGTGAAAGCTACGAAGTAGAGTGCAAACTCGCCGCAGGCAAGGATGGCAATGGTGAGCTACCCAAAGACTTCTGGGAGACCTACAGCGCCTTTGCCAATAGCGAAGGCGGCGACATATTGCTGGGTGTGGAAGAGAAAAAGGGGCGTTTTCGCCTTGGTGGAATCAAAAATATCACCAAGGTACTGGATGATCTTTGGAACCTCGTCAATAACCCGCAGAAAGTGAGCAACAACCTGCTCAATCAGGCACATGTGTGTGAATTAACCATCGAAGGCCATACCTTGATTCATATTCATGTGCCCCGCGCAACACGCAGGCAACAACCGCTCTATATTGGCGGCAACCCGATGACCGGCACCTACAAACGCCAGAATAGTGGTGACTATCACTGCAATGCCGAAACGGTTCGACGCATGTTGGCCGAGCAGGTAGAAGAGGGTCGCGACAACGACATTCTCATCGGTTACAGCGTGGATGATCTCGACCCCAGCAGCTTCAATGCCTACCGCCAGTTATACGCCAGTCTCCAACCGGATCACCCCTGGAATGAATTGGAAGCCCAGCCATTTTTGCGCAACATTGGCGGCTGGCGTATGGACAGAGAGTCCGGCCGCAGCGGATTAACCCGCGCCGGTTTATTGATGTTTGGCCAGCTCCCCTCGATACAGGAGAGCTTCCCCAACTACATGCTCGACTACCAGGAGCGCCCCGAGGCCAATACAGAAACACGCTGGGTTGATCGCCTGATACTCGACGGCAGTTGGTCCGGCAACCTGTTTGATTTCTACCGCCAAGTCATCAAAAAACTCACCAGCGACTTAAAAGTACCTTTCTCACTGGAGGGGGATGTGCGCCAGGACGACACCCCGGTACATCAGGCCTTGCGTGAAGCCCTGATCAACACCCTGGCTCATGCAGACTACACAGGCCGCGCATCGGTATTGGTGGTGAAGCGGCCAGACATGTTTGGTTTTCGTAATCCCGGCCTGATGCGCGTACCCCAGGAGATCGCCGTACAGGGGGGAGAGAGCGACTGCCGCAACCGGCTCATACACCAGATGTTCCGCTATGTGGGGCTGGGTGAGCAGGCGGGCTCAGGCATTCCAAAGATATACCGGGGCTGGAGCAGCCAACACTGGCGCACACCGCTGTTACATGAGAAAGAGCGCCCTTCCGAGCAAACCCTGCTCGAACTGCACATGCTGGATCTTCTGCCCGAGGGGGCGATTGAGCGGCTACAAAATCTCTTTGGTGAGGCATTTGAGGAACGAAACAGGCTGGAACACCTGATTCTGGCCACCGCGATCACCGAACAGGTTGTCACTCACCAGCGTATGGTGGAGATCACCACCGAACATGCTCATGACCTGACACTGGCCTTCCAGGCACTGACCAAAGACAAACTGCTGCTCACCAGTGGTCGCGGCCGGGGCACCGTCTATTGTCTGCCGGGGCAGAGCTTCCCCACGCCAGATCAGGCCTTTGGGGAAAGCGGCCTTGCTGTCTCTCCCGTTACGTCCGGAGCTCAAATACCAAGCTCCGGACATAACGGACCGAGCTCCGGACATAACGGGCAGAGCTCCGGACATAACGGGCAGAGCTCCGGACATAACGGGCAGAGTTCCGGACATTCGGAGCGTGCTCCCGAGGGATGGCTGGTCGTGACAGGCCTTGCTAAGCCATTGATTGACAAGCTTGACCTGCTGGATGAATCGCTACGTCAGGAGCTGGTTACTGATGCTTGTAATGCGATTGAGAAGAGACGACTCCCCAGGCAGGAGATGGAGTCCATAATCCTTGACTTGTGCCAAGACTACTACTTAACACTGCCTGTACTGTGCAGTCTTTTACACCGCCAGCCTGATCCACTGAGAAAGCAATATCTTCAGCCTTTGATAGCACAAGGAGCGTTGGCATTGGCGTTTCCAACAACCCCCACCCATCCGCAGCAGGCCTATACCGCCACCTAGCGGGTTGGGCAACGTGGCCATAACAACCAAACAACAGACAAAAGAGAAGTAAATGCTAACCGGCTCACTCAAAAACAACATCGACAAACTCTGGGAAAAGTTCTGGACAGGGGGCATCACCAACCCGCTCACCGTAATCGAGCAGATCTCCTACCTCATGTTCTCCCGCCTGCTCGACATGCAGGAGAGCGCCAATGAGCGCATTGCCGCCCGCAGCGGCAAAGGCTTTGATCGTCACTTCCCCAAGGGTAAAGCAGGCCAACTATTGCGCTGGCAGAACTTTAAAAACATGAGCGGTGCCGACATACGGCCTCACCTGCGCGACAAGGTCTTCCCCCATTTTGTCCAGGTGCAGATGGGGGAGGGCGATATTGCCGAGTTCATGCGCGACGCCGAGATGGAGATCAAAAACGAATCGGTACTCACCACTGCCATCGAGATGGTCGATAAACTCCCCCTCACCGACAGCGACATCAAGGGCGACATCTACGAATATCTGCTCTCCAAGCTCACCACCGCCGGCATCAATGGCCAGTTCCGCACCCCGCGCCACATCATCGATCTGATGATCGCCATGGTCGATGTCCAACCCGACCACACCATCTGTGACCCCGCCTGTGGCACCGCCGGATTTCTCGCCCGCACCATGGAGTACCTCAACAAGACCCACAGCTCCGAGGCGGGCACCTTTAAAGATGACGAGGGCAACCTCCACTACAGCGGTGATCTGTTAGAACCCTACCGCGACCACATCAATCAAAAGATGTTCTGGGGTTTCGATTTCGACACCACCATGCTGCGCGTCTCCGCCATGAACATGCTGCTGCACGGGGTGAGCAGCCCCAATGTTCACTATCAAGACAGCCTCAATAAATCGTTCAAAGAGCAATGGCCCGCGCAGGAGCAGAACGCCTTCGACATCATCCTCGCCAACCCGCCCTTCAAGGGGAGCCTGGATGAGAGCAGCATCAACCCCGATGTGCTCAAAATGGTTAAAACCAAAAAGACCGAGCTGCTCTTCGTCGCGCAGATTTTGCGCATGTTAAAGCTCGGCGGCCGCAGCGCCACCATCGTGCCTGATGGCGTGCTGTTTGGCTCCAGTAAGGCCCACCAGCAACTGCGCAAAACCCTGATTGAAGAGAACCAGCTCGAAGCCATCGTCAGCCTGCCCAGCGGTGTCTTCAAACCTTATGCGGGTGTCTCCACCGCCATCCTCTTTTTTACCAAAGGCGGTAGTACAGAAAACGTCTGGTTCTACGACCTCCACGCAGATGGTCGCAGCCTGGATGACAAACGCACCGAGCTGGTGAGTGAAGCCAAATTTGGCCCCCTGCCCAGCGCCGCCTTGAGTGAAGCGGAGCAAGCCAAAAACAACCTGCCCGACTGCCTGAGCCAGTGGCGCGCCTATACAGAAGCGCGGCCGACGACCGCCAGGGATGGCGGAAGTGCTGAAAGCGCAGGAGCAGTTTTCAGTGACAGAACCCAGCAAGCCTTCCTCGTCCCCGCCAGCGAAATCGCCGCCAACAAATATGACCTCTCCATCAATCGTTATAAAGAGGTGGTCTATGAAGAGGAAAAGTATGACCCGCCTAAAGAGATCCTCAAGCGTATGAAGGCGCTGGAGAAAGAGATTATGCGGGAGATGGATGAGTTGGAGGGGATGTTGTGATGCCCTGTGTTCAACTAGGCGACTTGGTTGAAATCAAAGGTGGAGGTACGCCAAATCGAAAAGTCGATGAATATTGGGGAGGTGATATTCCATGGGCTACGGTAAAGGACTTTAAATCGACTGAAATTTCTAATCCTCAGGAGTTGATTACTGAACTGGGAGTTTCTAGATCTGCAACTAACATCATTCCCGCCGGAACGATTATTGTTCCAACTCGAATGGCTGTAGGAAAGGCGGCCATTGCGAAGGTTGATATGGCAATTAACCAAGACCTTAAAGCGCTATTTATTAAAGATAAGAACAGACTGGAGATTCAATATTTTCTGCATTTTTTACTCGCGAGTTCTGCCTCTTTAGAAGGAATGGGGAAGGGGGCAACTGTAAAAGGAATTACGCTTGATGTTTTACGGCAATTAGAAATCCCACTCCCCCCCCTCCCCGAACAAAAACGCATCGCCGCCATCCTCGACAAGGCCGACGCCATCCGCCGCAAACGCCAACAAGCGATCCAACTCGCCGACCAACTCCTCCGCGCCGTGTTTCTGGAGATGTTTGGTGACCCGGTGACGAATCCGAAGGGGTGGGATGAGTTGGTGTTGAAAGATATCGCTGATATCCGATCCGGGGTCACTAAAGGTAAAAAAATAGATTTATCAACTGCGGTGACCTTACCCTATATGCGTGTTGCTAATGTGCAAGATGGTTATCTTAATTTGGGGGATGTTCAGAATATAACGGTATCGCCCAAGGATGCCGAAAAGTGTCGCCTAGAGAGCGGAGATATTTTGCTAACTGAAGGGGGTGACCCAGATAAGCTTGGCCGTGGTTATGTTTGGCATGGGGAAGTAGAAGATTGCATCCACCAAAATCATATTTTTTCTGTACGAGTGCATAACCATGAAAAAGTGAACCCACTCTTTCTTAGCGCAGTTATTTCTTCTCAAAGAGGTAAGCGTTACTTTCTAAAGGTAGGTAAGCAGACTACGGGAATAGCAACTATAAACAAAACCGTACTGAGTGAATTCATACCGATAGTTCCACCTTACAATGTGCAAATGAAATACGTTGCTGCTGTTCGCAAGGTTGAATCTTTGAAGAAGCTTCATCAATCATCAAATATGAGAATTTTTGAGTCTATCAGTCAAAAAGCCTTCGCCGGTGAACTATGAAGGCACTGTGCAGGAGGCTGGAGCGAATAATGAGCGACCGTGAAACAACAGAAAACATACTGACTCTATCAGCGCGATACGGGCGACGTACTGCTTGAGGTGCGGCTTGCGGCTAAAAGTGACAATTTGATGCTGAAATTTATATTCTGGCAGGGTTAACTGAGGATAATGTCGGCTTTTCCTCTTCCCTGATCAGCAGGCGGGATGTATGCTGCACAGTCCTGTTTTCAAACTGCC
>JALSJZ010000161.1 GCA_026989135.1 Sedimenticola sp.
CGTGGGGTGTTACGACCGCTTCTGGAGTGCCACCCTGAGCAGATCACGGTTGCCAACCGCACGGCATCCAAGGCCGTCGCCCTGGCCTCTGATCTGGCTACGCTGGGATCGGTTGAGGGCTGTGGCCTGGGTGAACTTGCTGGTAAAAAGTTTGATCTCATCATCAATGCCACCGCAGCGGGGCTGACTGACCGGGTGCCTGAAATCCCGGATGATCTATTAGAAAAAGGGGGATGGTGCTACGACATGATGTACGGTGACAGACCTACCGCCTTTGCGCGCTGGGGTCTGGCGCATGGTGCAGCCAGGGTGATCGACGGGCTGGGCATGCTGATAGAGCAGGCTGCCGAGTCCTTCTACCTGTGGCGTGGTGTTCGTCCGGATACTGCGGCTGTCATGAAGCAGCAGCGCGGCTAATGTTTGCTGCCCTCACGGCGCTCACTGACCCGGCGTTCAGGCTTATGCCAGGGTTTCTCGCGCCAATCCAGTGCGCGCCGCTCGTTACTATAGCTGCGGTGGATGAATTCGCGCACATCCAGCACCTGCCCATAGCATGAGATCCCCGCCATATCCTGAATCAACCGCTCGGCTTCCGCTTCATCCTTGGGTGGGAAGCGGGCTAAAAAATAGTGGAACTCTTTGCCGCGCCTGTCCTGCCCATCAACGCGTGTAACAGGCACATCAAAATCCCAGTGGCCATGCAGCTGGCGGATCTCATTGAACGAGGTCGATGCGGGCAGATTACCAATAAAGACATCCATAACGCCATCTCCAGATTACAGATAGATCGTAGCTACATATTATAGTCAGAGGATCACTAAAAAAATGAAAAGCCGCAATAAACGCACCGGCATCACCCTGGTTCACACGGGTGATGGCAAAGGCAAATCCTCCAGCGCCTTTGGCATGGTTTTCCGTGCTGCCGGCTCGGGCATGAAGGTCTGTGTCATCCAGTTCATCAAAGGCAACTGGAAGACCGGTGAGCAGGAGGCTGCCAAACGCTTCGACAACATTGAATGGCACCGTCTTGGTGATGGCTTCACCTGGAACACCCAAGACCCGAAACAGGACAAAAAAAGCTGCCAGGAGGCCTGGGTCTTCAGCCAGCAGAAGATACTCTCCGAAGAGTTCGACATGGTTATACTGGATGAGATCAACTACTGCTGCGGCTACGGCTGGCTCACCGGCCAGGAGATTGCTGATTTCATTCAGCAGGAAAAGCCACCCTGGCTGCATCTGGTACTCACTGGCCGCAATGCGCCACAAGAGGTGATCGAGGTGGCCGATACCGTTACCGAGATGAAGATGGTCAAGCACGCCTTTGAACAAGGCACCAAAGCCCAGCAGGGTACAGAATTTTAGTGGAAGCGGGGCAAATAAAGATGAAAACCGAATCGACAGAGATCACATCTGCCGAACGCGATGGTCTCTACAAAACCATCTTCAATCGCCGTGATACCCGTAGCGAATTCCTGCCCGATCCGGTCTCTGATGAGATGTTAAAGCGCATCCTGACCGCTGCCCATCACGCCCCAAGCGTTGGTTTCATGCAGCCGTGGGATTTTATCATTGTGCGTGATCAGGCCATCCGCCAGCAGATCAAAGATGCCTTTGAGATAGCCCACAACGAAGCCGCAGAGATGTTTGAAGGGGCGCAGCGGACACAATACCGCTCATTCAAACTGGAAGGGATCATGGAGGCTCCACTGGGCATCACCATCACCTGCGACCGCAAACGCACCGGCCAGGCCGTCATCGGCCGCACCGCCAACCCGGAGATGGATCTCTACAGCTCGGTCTGTGCGGTGCAGAATCTCTGGCTGGCAGCCCGTGCCGAAAACCTCGGCATTGGCTGGGTCAGCATCATCCACCACAAAAAACTGAAACAGATCCTCGGCATCCCAAAATTTGTAGTACCCATTGCCTACCTCTGCATCGGGCATGTCAGCCACTTCCACGAAAAGCCTGAGCTGGAGAAAGCAGGCTGGCTGCCGCGCCTGCCGATAGAAGAGCTGATCCACCATGACCGCTGGTAATTGATGGCCATCGTCTGGATTATTCTGGGCGCGCTGCTGCTGGACATCCTGCTGGGAGAGCCGCGCCGCTGGCACCCTCTGGTTGGCTTTGGCAAGCTGGCAGGATGGCTGGAATCCCGTCTCAACCGCCCCGATGGGAGCACCCGCCTGCGCGGGTTGGCGGCACTGCTGCTACTGGTTCTGCCCCTCATCCTGGTCGCTCAGTTGCTGGATCAGCTCACCCCTCTTGTCGGCCTGCTGCTACTCTACCTGGCGCTGGGTGGCCGCAGCCTGATGGAACATGCCCGGCAGATTATCAGCGCACTGCAAGCTCAGGATCTGGCGCTCTCACGCCAGCGGGTTGGCTGGATTGTAAGCCGCGAAACCAACCAGATGCAGCCCCCGGATGTGGCTCGTGCCACGATTGAGTCGGTACTGGAAAATGGTAGTGATGCCATCTTCGGCACCCTCTTCTGGTTCCTGATTGCTGGAGCGCCCGGTGTGGTCGGCTACCGGCTGGTCAACACCCTGGATGCGATGTGGGGCTATCGTAATGGCCGCTTCCAGCATTTTGGCTGGGCGGTGGCCCGGCTGGATGACCTGCTCAACTGGCTGCCCGCCCGGCTCACCGCCCTCAGCTATGCTGCAGTGGGCTCCTTTCAGCAGGCGCTGCACTGCTGGTCTACCCAGGCCAAACAGTGGGATAGCCCCAATGCCGGGCCGGTCATGGCCGCAGGAGCCGGGGCGCTGGGTATTCAACTGGGAGGCCACGCCACCTATCACGGCACAACGCATCAGCGCCCAACCCTGGGTAGCGGGGCGACACCCGGTATCAAAGACATCGAAAGAGCCATAACACTGGTGCGCAACAGCCTGCTGTTGTGGACAGCAGTCATTGTGGCGGGAGGCTGGCTCCTTGCTTGAACATGGCGGCAAACTGCGCGTAGCGGCCAGCCGGTATGGCATCCCGCGGCAACAGTGGCTCGATCTCTCCACCGGCATCAACCCCAACGGTTGGCCGGTTCCCACCCTCCCTGCGGCCATCTGGCAGCGTCTGCCAGAGGATGAGGATGGGCTGGTTGCCGCCGCGCAAGACTACTACCAGGCGCTCTCTCTGCTGCCGGTTGCCGGATCACAGGCGGCCATCCAGCTGCTCCCCAAACTGCGGCCTGCCTGCCGGGTGGGTCTTATTGCACCAGGCTATGCTGAGCATGCAGCCGCATGGGAACGGGCTGGACACAGTGTGCAAGTGCTTACTCCAGATGATGTCGACCCGCAGATCAGTGCGCTGGATGTGTTGCTATTGATCAACCCCAACAACCCCACAGGCCACTGTTTTGAGCGGCAGCAGCTGCTGGACTGGCGGCAGCAACTGGCGCGGCGCGGTGGCTGGCTGATCATTGATGAGGCATTTATTGACTGCACACCGCAGCACTCCCTTACCTCAAAAACCACATTGCCCGGCCTTATCGTGCTGCGCTCACTGGGTAAATTCTTCGGCCTGGCCGGCATTCGGATGGGCTTTGTATTGGCGGAACCCCCGCTGCTGCGGCAGCTGCATGAGCAGTTGGGGCCATGGGCGGTCTCCAGCCCCGCCCGCTGGATTGCCAGCCGGGCGCTACGGGATTCCTCATGGCAGCAGCAGACCCGCCAGCGGTTGCCACAGCAGGCGCAGCAGCTGGCTCATCTGCTCCAATACAGGGGGTTAAACCCGGCAGGCAGTACCGCATTTTTTCATTGGATTGTCACACCAGAGGCGGCTGAAATTCACCATCGACTGGCTCGGCAGGGGGTTCTCACCCGGCACTTCAGCAGCCCCGCAAGCCTGCGCTTTGGCCTGCCTGCCGATCAGGCAGGGTTGCAGCGACTTGCAACGGCACTGCAACCGGTTTCCCGGAAGAGCTGCTGCGCATGAGTACCCTGATGGTTCAAGGCACCACCTCCGATGCTGGCAAGAGCGCACTGGTCACCGCACTCTGCCGCCTGCTGGCTCGGCGCAACCTCTCTGTCACACCATTCAAACCACAGAATATGGCGCTCAACAGTGCCGTCACCGCCGATGGTGGAGAGATTGGCCGCGCCCAGGCGGTGCAGGCTCAGGCCGCCAATATCCCCTGCCACACCGATATGAACCCCGTGCTGCTGAAACCCAACAGCGATACCGGCGCGCAGGTGATCATTCAGGGCAAAGCCATTGCTACGCTGGAGGCACAGAGCTATCACGACTACAAACAGGTGGCCATGACCGCCGTGCTGGACTCCTACCAGCGCCTCAGCCAGCAGTACCAAAGCATCATCGTTGAGGGAGCCGGAAGCCCTGCAGAGATCAACCTGCGCAAAAATGACATCGCCAACATGGGCTTTGCCGAAGCCGTGGACTGCCCGGTCATCCTGATTGCCGACATCAACCGGGGTGGGGTATTTGCGCACCTGGTCGGCACGCTGGAGCTGCTCAGTGAGTCGGAGCGGGCGCGGGTAAAGGGTTTTGTGATCAACCGCTTTCGTGGTGATATCAGCCTGCTGCAACCGGGTCTGGAGTGGCTGGAGCAGCGCACCGGCATCCCGGTACTGGGGGTGCTTCCCTACCTGCACCGGCTGCATCTGGAGGCAGAGGACAGCCTCAATCTTGAAGAGACCACAGCCCGTAGCGGCAGCATAAAAGTGATTATCCCCTCACTGCCGCACCTGAGTAACCATACCGATTTTGACCCGCTGCGACTGCATCCTCAGGTTGATCTGCAGATTATCCACAAAGATCAGCCCATACCAGCGGCTGATCTGCTGATCCTGCCCGGCAGTAAAAATGTCCGTGCCGATCTGGCCGCACTGAGGCGGGAGGGTTGGGAGCAGGCGATCCAGCGCCATCTGCGTTATGGCGGTAAGCTGCTGGGCATCTGTGGCGGCTTTCAGATGCTGGGGCGTTCCATTGACGACCCCGATGGCATTGAGGGCAGACCGGGCAGCAGCCCGGGGTTTGGGCTGCTGGAGATGCAGACCACCCTGCAACCCGACAAGGAGCTGCACAATGTCAGCGGGCAGCTGCTGCTGCAAAAGACCGCCATCAGCGGCTACGAAATCCACGCCGGTCACACCCAGGGGGCGGCACTGGAGCGGCCATTGATTGACCTGGGCAGCCGCAAGGATGGAGCCATCTCTGAAGACAATCAGATCATCGGCACCTACCTGCACGGGCTGTTTGAAACCACCGCAAGCTGTGACAGCCTGCTGCGCTGGGCGGGGCTGGTCGAACCCAATAGCCCAAATTACCCGCAGCAACGTGAAGAGGGGATTGACCGCATCACCGATGCGGTTGCCGAACATCTTGATCTGACCAAACTTGCTCAACTGCTAAAGTTGGATCTATTTGGAAGCGGGACTTTAGCCCTGCCGGAGGTGCAGGACTAAAGTCCTGCTTCCAATTTAATACATGCACATACTTTACAAATCATGAAAAGACTCATCCTCGGTGGTGTCCGCTCTGGCAAAAGCCGCCTGGCAGAGAAGTTTGCCCTGGGCTCGGGGCTGGCCGTCACCTACATTGCCACCGCCACGGTGCAGGATGGTGCCATGCAGCAACGCATCAACCACCATCAGGCACGCCGGCCCAAAGAGTGGCAGCTCATCGAAGAGCCTTACAGACTGGCAGATATGCTGCAAAAAGAGGCCCGGGCAGACCGTTTTCTGCTGGTCGACTGCCTCACCCTCTGGCTGACCAGCCTGCTGCTGCTGGACGATGAGACCCGGCTGGCGCAAGAGCTGGCGGCACTGCAACAGTGCCTGCCAACACTGCCGGGAGAGATTGCACTGGTCAGCAACGAGACCGGGTTGGGTGTCGTGCCGATGGGTGAACTCTCCCGCCGGTTTTGTGATGAAGCCGGATTTCTGCACCAAAACCTGGCACAGATCTGCGATCAGGTCATACTTACCGTTGCTGGCCTGCCCCACTTTCTAAAAGGTAAACCCGATGCAACCTGACTGGCTCTCTGAACCTGCCGCCCCGCTCAATGAAGCGGCACGTCTAACCGCTGAAAAACGGCAGGCGCAACTCACCAAACCACCGGGGTCACTGGGGGCGTTGGAGGAGATCGCAATCCGGCTTGCTGCCATGCAGGGTGTCACCTGTCCAACACTGGAGCAGGTACAGATCTCCATCTTTGCAGCAGATCACGGCGTGGTTGCTGAAGGGATCTCCGCCTTTCCGCAGGCCGTAACGCTGGAGATGGTGCGCAATTTTGCCCGTGGCGGTGCTGCGATATGCGTGCTGGCCAGACAGCTCAATGCGGCTTTTGAGGTGGTTAATCTCGGCACCATGGAGGCCGATGAGAGTCTGCCAGGGGTGCGCAACCAGCGTATCGCCCCCGGCACTGCCAACTTCACCCGGCAACCGGCCATGACAGCAGAACAGCTGATGCAGGCGCTGGATGCAGGTCAACAAGCGGCAATACGCGCTGTGGATGCGGGCTGCCAGCTCTTTATCGGCGGCGAGATGGGGATCGGCAACACCACCAGCGCCAGCGCCCTGGCCAGCGCCCTGACTGGCATGCCGCCCGCCCGGCTGGCCGGGCCTGGGACAGGTCTGGATCAAAAGGGCGTTGATCATAAAACCGGGGTAATTCAACAGTCACTCGATCTGCATCGGGACAGGCTGGATGATCCACTGGAGATACTGCGGCGGCTGGGCGGGTTTGAGATTGCCGCCCTCACCGGCAGCCAGATTGCCTGCGCCCAAAAAGGGGTGCCGGTACTGGTTGACGGCTTCATCACCAGCGTGGCGGCGCTGGTTGCTGTTGGTATCAACAGCGCGGTAAAAGAGTGGCTGCTGTTTGCCCACAGATCCGCCGAACCGGGACATATCCGGGTGCTGGAAGCGCTGGAGGCTCGGCCACTGCTGGATATCGGCATGCGTCTGGGTGAAGGCAGTGGGGCAGCAACCGCGCTGCCGCTGTTGCGCCTTGCCTGCGCCCTGCACGGTGAGATGGCCACCTTTGCTGAAGCGGGTGTCTCAGAGAAAGATGGCTGACCTGATTATTGATCTGCTGCGTCATGGTGAGGTCGAGGGTGGCAGCTGCTTTCGTGGCCGCACAGATGATCCCCTGACAAACCATGGCTGGGTGCAAATGCGCCATGCAGCAGGGGCCGATTCTGCCTGGGCAGAGATCATCAGCTCCCCCGCTCAGCGGTGTGCCCGGTTTGCTCAACAGTTGGCTAAAACCCAGAGCATCCCCTGTCGCCCGGCAGAGTGGCTGTGGGAGGTGGATTTTGGTGACTGGGAAGGGGCGACCGCAGCGCAGCTGGCCGAAACGGATGCCGACCGGCTCAACGCCTTCTGGCACGATCCAGTTAATCAAACCCCACCCAATGGCGAGCCATTTCAGCAGTTTCAGCAGCGGGTTCTCAAGGGATGGAATGCGGTTATTCAACAACCAGCAGAGTACATTCTATTGATTACCCACGGCGGCCCCATCCGCATCATTCTGGCAGAGGTGCTGGGCATACCGTCACAAAATCTGATGCGACTGGAGGTGCCACACGCCTCACTCAGCCGGGTGCGCATCTCCACAGATCCCGCAGGTAAAACCTACAGCTCGCTGGTCGGGTTGAACCAGATGCCATGATCAAGCCCCTGCTTATTGCCCTGCAATTTTTGACTCGCCTGCCTGTGCCGGATACCGGCGCAGTTACTGACCGCCAAATCGGGCAGTCCCTGCTTTATTACCCGATGGTGGGGCTGATCATTGGGGGGCTGCTGGTGCTGGCGGCATGGATCACAGAGGGCGGCCCGGAGGGGGTGCGTGCGGCACTGCTGCTGGTGATCTGGACGTTGATCACAGGCTTTTTGCATCTGGATGGCCTGGCCGATAGTGCGGATGCCTGGGCAGGTGGCCTGGGTGACAGAGAGAAAACCCTGGCTATCATGAAAGACCCCAGTGCAGGGCCCGCAGGGGTTACGGTTGTCCTGCTGGTGCTGCTCGCCAAATTTGCTGCACTGGAAGCACTGCTGAATCAAGCCAGCTATGTGGCATTGATCCTGGTGCCAATGCTCAGTCGAGCCATGATACCGCTGCTGCTGCTTACTACGGATTATGTGCGCAAGAATGGATTGGGATCAGCACTGGCAACCCATCATCCCAAACGAGCCAGCCTTTGGGTCATTTTCAGCTGCGCCATATTTACCATATTCATGGCGGGTAGCAGCGGGTTGTGGTTGCTGATCACACTGACCATGCTGTTTTTATCTCTGCGCCGGATGATGATCCAGCGCATCCAGGGCGTTACGGGCGATACCCTGGGGGCAACGGTTGAGCTGTCCGAGGCAGTTGGGCTGATGATGTTGGCAGTGGTTGTTTTTTATTAGCGGCAGATTACAGTAGGGTGGGGCATGGTGGTAAGTGACTGCTTGTAGGCTGCTAGATAATCCATGATGCTGCCGGCGGTTAATTTCAATGCGGGCGATATATCCATCCCTGCACTTTGTAACCCCCTGGCCGTCCATGTGTTACAGGTGTTCATCAGGCTGAAAAGACCAACCGCCGCATAAAACTGACTGTTACCATAGATCCCGCTCTGAAGTGGTAATAGTTCTTCCTTTTCATTTTTGAGAAAACTGTTTGCAATATAGTGGATCAGTGAGGCGTAGTCAGCCGCACGCAGGCACAGGGATATAACCTCACTGTCTGGGAAATAGTCACGCACCTTTTCAGGCACGGCAACCGCATGAATGACCGATTCCGTTGGCCACAACATGGCTTTCAGCGCCAGCCCGGCTGTGGCCTCTTCAGCTTGATAGAATGCGCGGTCGCCCCACCCAAATTCAATATAGGGGGTATCACCAAACCGCACTTTTAATGGGTGAAGTTGATCCTGGATCTGTCGGGCGGGTACAACAAGCCCGGTATGCCAGCCATGGCTTACGACATAGATCATCTCCCCTCTCTCTGCTTTTATCTCTGCAACT
>JALSJZ010000162.1 GCA_026989135.1 Sedimenticola sp.
AACCTGCTGCCGATCCTGCCGCTGGATGGGGGGCGCATTGTCGCTTCACTGCTGCCTGCAAAGCTGGCCGCACCCTATGCCCGCATGGAGCCCTGGGGGCTATTTATTATCGTTGGCTTGCTGGCAACGGGCATGCTGGGCAGCATCCTTGCCCCGGTACTCTCTACGTTTCAATACCTCATCGTATCGCTGGTTGGCTTACAATAGAGCTCGCTGCACACCGCACATTAATAAACTTCAGAGGAAAAACCATTGACTCCTGTTCCTGCGCAACACTCCCGTGTACTTTCTGGCATGCGCCCTACTGGCAAGCTCCATCTGGGGCACTACCACGGGGTGCTGGAAAACTGGGTTGAGCTTCAACATGAATATGAGTGCTACTTCTTCGTGGCAGACTGGCATGCACTGACCACCCACTACGATGACCCCAGCATCATCTCCGAAAGCGTCTGGGATATGGTGATCGACTGGCTCGCCGCAGGCGTCAACCCTGGCGAGGCGAGGCTGTTCATTCAATCCCGGATTCCCGAGCATGCCGAGCTGCATCTGCTGCTCTCCATGATCACCCCGCTGGGCTGGCTGGAGCGGGTGCCAAGCTACAAAGACCAGCAGGAGAAACTCAAAGAGCGGGATCTCGCCACCTACGGGTTCCTGGGGTACCCTCTGCTGCAAAGTGCCGATATCCTGATCTACAAGGCCGGACAGGTTCCTGTAGGGGAAGATCAGGTGGCGCATGTTGAACTGACCCGCGAAGTGGCGCGCCGGTTCAACCACCTCTATGGACGTGAGGCCGGGTTTGAAGAGAAGGCGATCCAGGCGGTTAAAAAGATGGGCAAGAAGACCGCCAAACTCTACGAACAGTATCGCAAGGCCTATCAGGAGCAGGGCGACCATGAGGCACTGGCTGCCGCACGGGCACTGCTGGAGAGCCAGCAGAACATCAATATGAGTGATCGTGAACGCCTGTTCGGCTACCTGGAGGGCGGTGGCCGCATCCTGTTGCCAGAGCCTCAGCCGCTGCTGACCAAGGCACCCAAGATGCCGGGGCTGGATGGCCAGAAGATGTCCAAATCCTACGGCAACACCATTGCGCTGCGCGACAAGCCTGAAGCTATAGAGAAGGCTCTGCGAACCATGCCCACAGATACCAGCCGGGTGCGCCGGAATGATCCGGGCGACCCTGAAAAATGCCCGGTCTGGCAGTGGCATGAGGTCTATTCAGACGACGATGTCAAAAACTGGGTGCAGACCGGGTGCCGCTCCGCAGGCATTGGTTGTGTCGAGTGCAAACAGCCGGTTATCGATGCCGTCCTGCGCGAGCTCAAACCGATTCAGGAGCGGGCGCAGGAGTACATTGAACAGCCTGAGCTGGTGCGCAGCATCGTTGCAGAGGGCAGCGAGTCGGCACGCGATCTGGCAAGAGCGACGCTGGATGAGGTACGGCACGCCATGTCACTGAACTACCGATAAGGACACAGCTCATGGAGCAGCGGGAGATCACGGGGATGGGCACCCCTCACCCACAGCAGGCAGAGATGCCCTTTGCTGTGGTGCAGGGGGAGATTCTCTCTGCCATGCCCAAGGATCTCTATATCCCGCCCGATGCGCTGGAGGTTTTTCTTGACGCCTTCGAAGGGCCACTGGATCTGCTGCTCTACCTGATCAAGCGTCAAAACCTGGATATTCTCAACATCCCGGTGGCTCAGATCACGACTCAATACATGGAGTATGTGGAGCTGATGAAAGAGCTGCGCCTCGAACTGGCCGGAGAGTACCTGCTGATGGCGGCCATGCTGGCCGAGATCAAATCCCGCATGCTGCTGCCACGGGTGAGCAGTGACGAGGATGATGAACATGACCCGCGCGCAGAGCTGATCCGGCGACTACAGGAGTATGAACGCTACAAGCAGGCGGCTGAAGATCTTGATGCCCTGCCACAGCAGGGACGCGATACCTTCCCGTCAGAGATTGAATCACCAGACCGCATCATTGAAAAGCGGCAGCCGGATCTCTCCATGAGAGAGCTGCTGCTCGCCTTTAAAGATGTGCTGCAACGTGCAGATATGTTCAGCAACCTGCACATTAGAATGGAACCGCTCTCAGTGCGCGAAAGGATGTCCATCGTGCTGGAGAGGGTGAACAGCCACAGCTTCACAGCCTTCACCCAGCTGTTCGATTGCAGCGAGGGGCGCGCCGGGGTTATCGTTACCTTTCTGGCCATATTGGAGCTGATCAAAGACGCACTGCTGGAACTGGTTCAGGCAGAACCCTATGGCCCGATACATGTTAAAGCCGCTTCATCCTCCACCTGAGTTTGGCTATGTCTACTGAGCAACGGTTACAATCCATCATCGAGGCGGCACTGCTGGCCGCAGGCAGACCACTGAGCCTGGATGAGCTGCTGGCGCTGTTTGATGTAACCGACCTGCCTGAGCGGCAGGCCATTAGAGCCGCGCTGAAGACGCTGGCAGAGGAGTATCAGGGGCGCGGGATCGAGCTGCTTGAGGTCGGATCCGGCTTTCGCATCCAGGTCAGACCGGAGTTTGCACCCTGGATATCGCGCCTTTGGGCAGAGCGGCCCGCACGCTATTCACGCGCCCTGATGGAGACCCTGGCGCTGATCGCCTATCGCCAGCCGATCACCCGCGGCGAGATTGAAGAGGTGCGTGGCGTCAGTGTCAGCAGCAACATCATCAAAACCCTGCTGGAGCGTGAATGGGTACGTGTAGTGGGGCACCGGGATGTACCAGGGAAACCCTCACTCTATGCCACCACCAAAGGGTTTCTGGACTACTTCAATCTGAAATCACTCTCTGAACTGCCAACGCTTGCAGAGATCCGGGATCTCGACTCGATCAACCGGGAGCTTGACCTTGAACTGCCAGGCACCGCTGCCCATACAACCTCTGAACCTGCCGCACTGGACAGTGAATCAGAACCCACCTCCCCATAAGGCTTTCAAATACTGTGACAGAGAACACTCCACCACAAGGTGAACGGCTGCAAAAGGTGCTGGCCAACGCCGGCTTTGGCTCTCGCCGAGAGATTGAGGGCTGGATAAAAGCCGGGCGCATCAAGGTCAATGGCCAGCTGGCCAGCCTGGGTCTGCGCATCCACGGTGACGAACAGATAAAGCTGGATGACAAGCTGCTGAAACCTGCCCGTCTGAGCGCCCCGGAGCGGCAGGTCATCATCTACAACAAGCCGGAAGGTGAGCTGGTGACGCGCTCTGACCCAGAGGGCAGGCCAACCGTCTTTTCACGCCTGCCACGCCTGAAAAGCGGACGCTGGATTGCAGTCGGGCGTCTGGATATCAACAGTGCCGGGCTGCTGCTGTTCACCACCGATGGCGAGCTGGCCAACCGCTTGATGCACCCCTCACAGCTCATTGAGCGGGAGTATGCGGTGCGCATCCTGGGCAAGGTGACGGAAGATATGCTCAAGAGCATGGTCAATGGCATTGAGCTGGAGGATGGCCCGGCCCGCTTTGAGCATATTGTCGAAAGCGGCGGAACCGGAGCCAACCGCTGGTTTCATGTGGTCATCATGGAGGGACGCAAGCGTGAGGTTCGACGCCTGTGGGAGGCCACGGGCGCCACGGTCAGCCGTCTTATCCGGGTAAGGTTTGGCCCCATTGTCATGGGCAACCGGCTGTTTTCCGGGAGATCCCGCCCACTGGAGCCTGATGAGCTAAAGCAGCTGCTACAGGCCGCAGGCTTGGCGGACGAAAAAGAGTGCAGACCCACGGGGAGGCCAGCACCTAAAAAAGGCCGGAGAGTGCAGCCATCGCAAAAACCGGCAGACAAGCCCACAAGAGGCCGGCGACGCTAAACAATGAGCAAAAAGCCAGGCAATCCAGCCGCACCGTCACACACCCCCATGATGCAGCAGTACCTGCGCATCAAGGCGGAGTACCCCGATATGCTGGTTTTCTACCGCATGGGGGATTTTTACGAACTCTTTTATGACGATGCAAAGCAGGCGGCACAGCTGCTGGGTATTACCCTGACCAAACGGGGCAAATCCGCCGGTCAGCCCATCCCGATGGCGGGTATCCCCTACCATGCCGCAGAGGGGTATCTGGCCAAGCTGATCAAACAGGGTCAATCCATTGCCATCTGTGAGCAGGTTGGCGACCCGGCCACCAGCAAGGGGCCGGTTGAACGCAAGGTGATGCGGGTGGTCACCCCCGGCACCGTCACCGACGAAGCGCTGCTGGAAGATCACCGGGATAACCTGCTGGCCGCACTCTATGAATCCAGCTCAAATTTTGGCCTTGCCACACTGGATCTGACCAGTGGCCGCTTTACCATTCAACAGCTGCCGGACATAGAGGGGCTGGCTGGAGAGCTGGAGCGCATCCATCCGGCTGAGCTGCTGATTGCCGAAGAGAACGACCTGCCTGCTCAGATCACCAGCCGGGCCGAGGTCACCCGCCGCCCGATCTGGCATTTTGACAGCGACACCGCCCAGCGCCTGCTGACCCAACAGTTCGGCACACGCGATCTGGGGGGCTTTGGCTGTGATGACCAGCCACTGGCACTCTGCGCCGCAGGCTGCCTGCTACAGTATGTTGCCGATACCCAGCAGAGCGCCCTGCCCCACATTCGGGGGCTGACAACCGAACGCCGGGATGACGCCATCATCATCGATGCGGCCACCCGGCAAAATCTGGAGCTTGACCACTCCCTCTCCAGCCAGCCACAACATACCCTGGCCGGCATCCTGGATCGTACCGCCACCGCCATGGGCAGCCGCATGTTGCGGCGCTGGATCAACCGCCCACTGCGCAACATCCAGACCGTGAGGGCACGCCACGCCGCCATTGGTGAGCTGCTGCAACAGCAGGCATTTCCAGCGCTACAGGATGAACTGCGCGGCCTCGGCGACATCGAACGCATCCTGGCGCGTATTGCACTGAAATCTGCCCGCCCCCGTGATCTGGCCGTGCTGCGTGACTCTCTGGCCTGCCTGCCTGCGCTCCAGAGCCAGCTCGCCAGCGTGGATTCCCCCCTGCTGACCACGCTGGCTCAAGTCGCAGATACCCATCCCGGCACGGTTGATCTGTTGAGTCGCGCCATCATTGAGAACCCGCCGGTGCTGATCCGCGATGGCGGCGTATTGGCCGAGGGCTACGATACCCAGCTGGATGAACTAAGGGCACTCTCCCAAAATGCCGACCAGTTCCTGCTGGATCTGGAGAGCCGGGAACGGGAGCGCACCGGCATTGCCAACCTGAAGGTCAGTTACAACCGGGTGCATGGCTACTACATCGAGATCAGCCGTCTTCAATCCGACAAGGCGCCTGCCGATTATCTCCGTCGCCAAACCCTGAAAGGGACCGAACGCTTCATCACACCAGAGCTCAAGAAGTTTGAGGATCAGGTGTTGAGCGCCCGTGAGCGCTCCCTCTCCCGCGAAAAGATGCTCTACGAACAGCTGCTGAATCAACTGCAGCCACAAATCCCGGCTCTGCAACAGTGCGCCGAGAGCCTGGCTGCACTGGATGTGCTCTGCAATCTGGCTGAACGAGCCGAGCAGATGGATCTGCGCGCCCCGGAGCTGACCGAAGCATCAGAGCTGCATATCGAGGGTGGCCGACATCCTGTGGTAGAGGCCGTCAGCGAGATACCCTTCGTGGCCAACGGCGTCCGCTTTGATCAGCAGCGCCGCATACTGATTATCACCGGCCCCAACATGGGCGGCAAATCAACCTACATGCGCCAGACTGCCCTGATTGTGCTGCTTGCCTATGCCGGCAGTTACATCCCTGCAACCAGCGCCCGGATCGGCCCGATTGACCGCATCTTCTCCCGTATCGGCGCATCGGATGATCTGGCAGGTGGACGCTCCACCTTCATGGTTGAGATGGAGGAGACTGCCAATATCCTGCACAACGCCACTCAAAACAGCCTGGTGCTGATGGATGAGATTGGGCGCGGCACCAGCACCTTCGATGGCCTCTCGCTTGCCTGGTCCTGCGGGGTGGAGCTGGCCACCCGCATCAAGGCCTATACCCTGTTTGCTACACACTATTTTGAACTGACCACCCTGCCCGAAGAGTTCCCCGGTATCGCCAATGTGCATCTGGATGCGGTGGAGCACGGTGATTCCATTGTCTTTTTACATGCAGTCAAAGAGGGGCCGGCCAACCAAAGCTATGGTCTACAGGTGGCGGCACTGGCCGGGGTGCCAAAAAACATCATAGAGCGCGCCCGCCAACGACTGCGAGAGCTGGAGGATGCGGCCCAACGCCACACCGAACACCAGGCAGTGCAGATGTCACTCTTCCAGCCTGTTGAGGCGCAGCCCGCCAAGCGACACCCGATTGAGGAGGCACTGCATAAGGTGGAGCCAGACAACCTGACACCCCGGCAGGCGCTGGATGAGCTCTATCGTTTAAAGCAGCTTGTCTGAAATCAATGCAGCGTGACCTTGATCTGATGCTCACCCACACCGATCACATCGCCATCCTGTAGTTGCACGGTCTGCTGTGTAGTCTCTGCACCATTGACCACCGGCATCTCCCCGCCAATATGCAGCAGATAGGTACCCTGGATTCTCCGGGCAACCACTGCAACACTCCCCCCAGGGCAGCCAACCGTAAAAAGCGGCTCAGTTAATCTCTCCACCTGTCCGGACGCCGGCCCTTGTAAAAAAAACAGCACCACCTTTTGTCTCTCCCTTCTGTTTTTTGTGGCTGGCTGAGCCACTGCATGCACTGCCTCATCCGGCTCTGTTATATCGTCAGCAACCATATAACGCAGTTCAAAATCACCAATATGCAGGTTATCTCCTGGCCTCAATATATGCTTATGCACAGGCCTGCCATTCAGCAGCGTACCATTGGTGCTATCGCAGTCTTCGATAAAATAGTTGGATGAAATCTGAGTCAATTTGGCGTGCAGGCGGCTGATTTTAGGACCTGCCAGATAGAGATCACCCTGTGGATCACGCCCGATGGAGAGTGTAGCCTTATCCAAAGGCAGCTCATTGACCTGTCTGCCCCCACAGAAAACCACCAGCATTCTTGTAGCTTTTTTGGCCATCACGGTTAAAAGTGTAGACTTAAAACCGGGGCGCTGCTTATTCCACCTGAAAAAAAACCAGTTGAATTTACTGGGTTTTCCAGACTAAAAACCTGTCAGGTTTACCGACCTCAATCCGGTAAAATATCTGCAAGCGTTTTCTGAAAGAGGTTGAAGGCTTCTTTGTTAAGACTCTGGGGCAGACCGGGCCATGGGGGAGATGGGTGAAGCTGGGCTTCGGTGAGCCTGGACGACACCAGGATCAAGACCAAAAAACGCAGAGAAGTGAGCCGTGATGCCCAGCATGCAAAAAGGGACATCACGGCTCACCTACAACCTCCGTTTCACCCTCCATGGCGAGCAGTGAGAGATGGTTTTTGAACTAGACTTTCTTTGAACAGAACATGATTGACCCACGCTCCTTCATTACCTTGCAAGCATAGGATTCATTCTGAAAAGAGACATCGGTATTGATGGACTGGCTAGCATTGCAACCAAGTGATATTAGAGAAAGTGCTATAAAGCAGGTAGTAATTAATTTTTTCATAATGGCCGTTCCTTTACGGTTATAAATCAACCTGAGCAATATTCTCCAGCATCAATTTTTTTATTTCAACAAGTAAAAACCTATGTTTCTATAGCAAATGCGACTAATGTCAACACATTGGTTTTCAATACTCAATAAATCCAGCAAAGTGTAAATCCAAGTAATAAAAAGCATATTTATGGATCATTATTCACAACAAAATATTTAACGGATTGTATACTGTATAAATATATAGAATTGATATGGGCAGATTGACATAGACACCCACAATAAAGATCCACTCCACAAATAGGCGGGGTATTTAGAAGCCCGAAGAGAAGACCATTTCAACTCCTGAATTCTGTGTTCTGAATTCCTGCTGATCGAAGCCACTGTTTGTATTAACACCGCACCAGCAGCAGGAACTTTAGGCAAGCAGCGAAGAATTAAAATCACAGCAAAAGGATAAGGCCTACCTCGTTTCTGTATGAGAGAACAGATAACAGCACAGCATGCTGCTTATTTCTTGATGCGAATGCGAACAATTATCATTTACATTTGCGCCCCATCCATGCATACTCCTACTCAGCCAGCCAACCAGCCCATTCGGGTCAATCAGTAGCCAGCCAACCAATCCGCCTTTAGCAGCACAGTTACCAAGGTGGTTTCATTACAAACTGGACTGAAGGAGTGAACACGTGAGAAGAGAACATCGTCTACTGCGCGACGCCATTACCATTGCCACGTTAAGCATGGCACTGCCTGCTGGCGCAACAGAGAGAGCAAGCACCAAAGTGCTCGACAAGGTGATGGTTATCGGCAACCCGGCCAACATTGAAAGCATGCCGGGTTCTGCCCAGCTGGTAACCAAAGAGGATATTCGTCAGCAAAACTACGACGACGTGAACCGCGCCCTGCGCAAGGTGCCGGGGGTCTATGTACGGGAGGAGGATGGTTTTGGCCTCTTCCCCAACATCAGCCTGAGGGGCGTCGATACCACCCGCAGTGCCAAAGTGACGCTGATGGAAGATGGCGTGATGGTCGCACCCGCACCCTACTCTGCACCGGCGGCCTACTATGCACCCACCACGGGGCGCATGAGTGGACTGGAGGTGTTGAAAGGCTCCAGCCAGATCAAGTATGGCCCCCACACTACCGGCGGTGTCATCAACTATCTCTCCACCCCCATTCCGACCCGTGAGAAAGCCTACCTCAAATCGACCTTCGGCAGTTTCGATGAACTGCGCACCCATCTCTATGCAGGCAACACCTTCGACTCCGATGCCGGGCAGTTTGGTGTGCTGGTAGAGGGGTACAGGCGACAGAGTGACGGCTTTAAAAGCATTGATGAGACCGCCGATTTTCGGGATGGTGATGATACCGG
>JALSJZ010000163.1 GCA_026989135.1 Sedimenticola sp.
CCTGCATCATGAGTTGCTTGCCAACCCCCAGGGCAATACAAGACCCGCCGCCGTGACTCATGAATATGATCCGGGCACCAGCAGCTATGAGGATGATGAGGCCTACCGTGGGCGCATACGCAAGGATCTGGCACGCAGTGCCCAGCTGATCGAGCATGAGACAGGCCACAAACCCCGCGCTGTAGTCTGGCCCTACGGTGCTTACAATCGGGTAACTATCGATATTGCCCGCGAACTGGGCATGCCCATTGCCATGAGCCTGGATGATGGCAAAAACAGCCCTCTCCGACTGGATAATGTCCGGCGCATATTACTGGGCAACAATGTCAATCTGGCCAATTTCGTCTGGTCAATCAACTACCGGGCCAAGCCTGGGCCTGAGCCGGTACGGGTCGCCCATGTTGATCTCGACTATCTCTATGATCCTGACCCCGAGCGTCAGAATAAAAATCTCAGCCTCCTTCTCGACCGCATCAAGGCGCTGGGGGTCAATACGGTTTATCTGCAGGCCTTTGCCGATCCCGATGGTGATGGCAATGCCGATAGCCTCTATTTTCCCAACCGCCACCTGCCCATGCGGGCTGATCTGTTCAATCGTGTCTCCTGGCAATTGAAATCCCGTGTTGGGGTCGATGTTTATGCCTGGTTGCCGGTATTGGCCTACGATCTGCCGGCCGAACATCCTTTGGCCAAGGCCAGAGTGACGGCCATGCCCCCGCGCCCCGCGGGCAAGGAGGGCTACCGGCGGCTTTCACCCTTCAATCAAGAGGCGCTGCGCCTCGTGGGCGATATCTATGAAGATCTTGCCAAGAATGCCCATATCACTGGTCTGTTGTTTCATGACGATGCCTATCTCAGCGATTTTGAGGATGCCAGCCCGTGGGCGCTGGCGGCCTATAAGGATTGGGGGTTGGGGGAGAGTGTCGATGAGATCCGCCGCAATCCTGAGCAATTCCAGCTGTGGAGCCGTCGTAAGACCGAGCAGCTGATAGCCTGGACCCAGACCCTGGCGGAACGGGCCAGGGTGTATAGCCCGGATCTCAAAACCGCACGCAATCTCTATGCCGCAGTGGTTATGAACCCACAGGCCGAGAGCTGGTTTGCCCAGTCCCTGGAGGTGTTTCTCGAGCACTATGACTATACCGCCGTGATGGCCATGCCCTATATGGAAAAGGCCAAGGATCCGGAGCGCTGGTTACGCCGGTTGGTGGACAAGGTCGCCGCTATCCCTGGTGCGTTGGATAAAACGGTCTTTGAGTTGCAAAGTGTGGACTGGCGCAAGCGCGAACCGCTGGATTCCGCCATCCTGGCTCGCCACATGAGGCTGCTGCTGCGCAATGGTGCAGCCAATTTCGGATATTACCCGGAAGACTTCATCCGGGGGCACCCTGATCTGGAGACTATTATCCCTGCCATATCCCTCGCCACTGAACCACAGGCACCTTGAGCATGGAGCTGAATATTACCGACGGCATTGCAGCTGCGCTGGTCTTTGTCTATTTCTATCCCCTGTGCATGGCCTATGTGTGGATGATCGGGGCACTGCAATACTACGCCAAATGGGAAAGTGGTAAGCACGGCGGTTTCAATAACCCGCCTGAGCTGCCGTCCTATCCACCGGTCTCCCTCATTGTTCCCTGCCACAATGAAATGGACATTATTGTGGAAACCGTTCAGATGTTGAATCGCCAAAAATATCCTCACTTCGAAATCATTGCCGTCAACGATGGCAGTACGGATCAAACAGCTGAGTTGCTTGAACAGCTGAGTGAGCGTTATACCAAACTGCGGGTAGTTCACCTGAATGATAATCAAGGCAAGGCCACGGCCTTGCGCATGGGGGCTTTGGCCTCTCCGAATGAATTTCTCATCTGTATTGATGGTGATACCCTGCTGGATGCCAATGCAACAACATGGATGATGAAGCACTTTTTATCCGGGCCACAGGTTGGCGCGGTAACCGGCAACCCCAGGGTGCGTACGCGCTCCACCCTTCTGGGCAAAATCCAGGTAGGTGAGTTTTCTGCCATGGTGGGTCTGATCAAACGGGCGCAGCGCATCTTTGGCCCCATCTTTACCGTCTCAGGCGTGCTTGCGGGTTTCCGTAAATCGGCCTTACAAGAGGTGGATTACTGGAGCACCGATGCGATTACCGAAGATATCGATATCACCTGGAAGCTTCAGTTGCGTAACTGGGATGTCCGCTTCGAATCCAATGCACTCTGTTGGATACTTATGCCCGAAACCTTTAGGGGGCTTTGGCGACAGCGCCTGCGCTGGGCTCAGGGCGGCATGGAGGTCTTTTGCAAAAATCTTCCCCGGGTTTGGCGCTGGCGTCACCACCGTATGTGGCTGCTGATGATGGAATATTTCATCAGCGTTATCTGGGCCTATACCGTCCTGGCATTAATACTGGCCTGGCTGGCGCTGCAGCTGCTACCGCAATTGCAGGGCATCGAGGTTCCACCCATGTTGCCCGGTGCACCTGGTGTGGCTTTGGGGCTGACGTGTCTGCTGCAGTTTGCGGTGGGCCTCTTCCTTGATAGCCAATATGAAAAAGGTATCGGTAAATATTACTACTGGATGATCTGGTATCCCCTGGCATTCTGGCTGTTTAATGTGCTGACTGCGGTGGTGGGCGTACCCAAGGCGCTGTTCAGGCGCCGAAACAGGCGCGCCACCTGGATCAGTCCGGATAGAGGAATAAGAAAGAGCTGAGTGGGATTAAGAATTTTAATTCACCCCTTTTTAAGGATTGCTTAAGAAATCCCTGGTAATTTGTGTGTATAATTAGTACCCGAGCAAAAGCATAGGGTAAATGTCATCAGTGGGATGATGTTCGTAAAAGGGATGTACAGGCATGAAGACAGCGGAAGATACCCAAATCAATCCATTGATTATTGAAAACAGTCACCTTCAGGGGCCATTGCGTAAAATCAGCCAGCGGTTGATGACCCTGCTGCTCTGGATATTCTGGTTCTATTTGATGATGCCTATGTTCGGTTTCTTCTCCTCGGCCTCTGAAGCCTTAATACCCTTTATCACGCCGCTCGATACGGAGGTTATTATTGGATTGGCGGTCATCGTTGGGCTGATCATCGTTGGGCTGGGCTTATGGATGGGGTTGTGGGCTCAATACAATATTTTTCTATACCGGTTCAAGCAGCACAACAGGTGTGCTGATGTTGTCAGATCCTCCTCAGTAGCCAAGCACTTCCACGTTTCTCCGGTGGACTTGGCGGTTTGGCAACATGAGAAACAGTTGCATATCAAATGCTCTGAACAAGGCAGGGTTCAGAATGTAATGATAAGTGAAAGCAAATGGGGCCACCCATTAGCCTGTCCTAGTCGATAGCCAAAACGCATCCCTGTTGTAGACAATATGGGGTTTTCAGACTGCTTATCATTTTCCACGCTGCGGTTTGTGGTGTAAGATGTGCGGTTTTCATCCAGGTTGTCAGCCATGCAGGATCTAAATCCAATCACCAATAAAATCAGCGATTTACAGGGGCGCTCCGAGTCTCTGAGGGGGTATCTTTGACTTCGCTGAAAAACAGGAGCAGCTGACAGAGGTTCTGCGGGAGCTGGAAGACCCCGAGGTCTGGAGTGACCCGGAACGCGCCCAGGCGATGGGCAGGGAGCGTGCCGCACTGGAGGCGGTGGTGCTGACACTGGAGACGCTGCACACTGGGCTGAGCGATGCCCGCGACCTGCTGGAAATGGCGGTTGAAGAGGGCGATGAAGAGACGGTAAACGCCGTTGTCGATGACCTGAACAGCTACGAAAAACAGGTCTCAGAGCTGGAGTTTCGCCGTATGTTCTCTGGCGAGACAGATCCCTGTAGCGCCTTTCTTGATATCCAGGCAGGCTCCGGTGGCACCGAGGCGCAGGATTGGTCTGAGATGCTGCTGCGCATGTATCTGCGCTGGGGGGAACAGCATGGGTTTAAAACCGAACTGATTGAGTGTTCGCCGGGTGATGTGGCGGGCATCAAAGGCGCCACCATCCATTTCAAAGGGGATTATGCCTTCGGCTGGCTGCGCACCGAGATTGGCGTACACCGTCTGGTGCGCAAGTCACCGTTTGACTCCGGCAACCGCCGCCACACCTCCTTTGCTGCGGTCTTTGTCTCGCCCGAGATCGATGATGATATCGAGATTGACATCAATCCGGCCGACCTGCGCATCGATGTCTACCGTGCCAGCGGGGCAGGGGGGCAGCATGTGAACCGGACTGAATCTGCCGTGCGTATCACCCACCTGCCCACCAACACGGTGGTGCAGTGCCAGAATGACCGCTCCCAGCACAAGAACAAGGCCACCGCGATGAAACAGCTGAAGGCCAAGCTCTATGAGCTGGAGGTCCAGAAACGCAACGTCGATCAGCAGGCGGTGGAAGAGGGTAAATCCGATATTGGCTGGGGCAGCCAGATCCGCTCCTATGTATTGGATCAGTCCCGCATCAAGGATCTGCGTACCGGTGTTGAGACTGGAAATACCCAAGCCGTTTTGGATGGCGGTTTGGATCTGTTTATTGAGGCCAGCTTGAAAAGTGGACTCTAATTTAAAGCCGAGTAACTTATGACCGAACAAGCCCAAGATGAAAACAAGCTGATTGCACAGCGCCGCGCCAAGCTGACGGATCTGCGTGAAAAGGGGGTCGCCTTCCCCAATGATTTTCGCCGCAACACGGTTGCCGGTGAGCTGCTGGCAGAGTACAGCGAAAAAACCCCGGAGGAGCTGGAGGCGCTGGGTATTCGGGTCTGCGTTGCCGGGCGTCTGATGAGTCGGCGGGTGATGGGCAAGGCCAGCTTTGCCCACTTGCAGGATATGTCCGGCCGTATCCAGCTCTTTGTGCAGCGGGATAATCTGCCCGAAGGGGTCTACCCGGATTTTAAAAAGGCGTGGGATGTGGGCGACATTCTGGGTGCCGAGGGGCAGGTGTTCAAGACCAAAACCGGAGAGCTGTCGATACGCTGTGATAGCATCCGCCTGCTGACCAAATCCCTGCGGCCACTGCCCGAAAAGTACCATGGGCTGACCGACCAGGAGCAGCGCTACCGCCAGCGTTATGTTGATCTCATCATGAACGAGACGACACGCGAGACCTTTCGCATCCGTACCCGCATGGTGCAGTACATCCGCAACTTTCTGAATGACCGTGATTTTCTGGAGGTGGAGACACCGATGATGCAGGCGGTGCCGGGGGGTGCAGCGGCGCGTCCCTTTACCACCAAACACAATGCACTGGATATGGATCTGTTTCTGCGCATTGCCCCCGAACTCTATCTGAAGCGGCTGGTGGTCGGTGGCTTTGAGAAGGTCTATGAGATCAACCGAAACTTCCGCAACGAGGGGCTATCGACCCGCCACAATCCTGAATTTACCATGCTGGAGTTTTATGAGGCCTATACCGATTATCAGGATCTGATGAACCTGACGGAAGAGATGCTACGGGGCATGGCAGAAGAGGTGCTGGGCAGCACAACGATCCACTATCAGGGTGAAAGCTATGATTTCGGTAGCCCTTTTATCCGCATGACAGTAAAAGAGGCGATCCTCAAATATAGGCCGGATATCACCGAAGCGGATCTGGATGATCTGGATCGTGCGCGTACCATGGCAGAAAATCTGGAGATACCACTGAAAGAGAGCTACGGCCTGGGCAAGGTGCAGATTGAGATCTTTGAGAAGGTGGCCGAACATCGCCTGATGAACCCCACCTTTATCACAGCCTACCCAACCGAGGTCTCACCGCTGGCGCGGCGCAATGATGACAACCCCTTTGTTACCGATCGCTTTGAGTTCTTTGTGGGCGGCCGTGAGATTGCCAATGGTTTCTCTGAGCTGAACGATGCAGAGGATCAGGCAGAGCGTTTCCAGCAGCAGCTAAATGAGCGAGCGGCTGGTGATGATGAGGCGATGCATTTTGATGCAGACTATCTGCGCGCGCTGGAGCACGGCCTGCCACCCACGGCAGGAGAGGGGATCGGCATCGACCGGCTGGTGATGCTATTTACCGACTCGCCATCCATCCGTGATGTGCTGCTGTTTCCTCACATGCGGGCTGAGTGAGGGTTGTTTCAGAAGTCAGGGTGATCCAGCTTCTTCTGGCTCCTGACTTCTAAATTCTAAATCACAAACAGCTGCTCGACCTCTTCGATCTGCTCGGCAACGCCCTCGATTTCAATCACAGGCTCTTCCGGGTTCAGGCCTATCTTGCTATACGCAGGTGCCAATGCGCATTCAGCCGGATTGGCTCTCCTGGCAGCACCTGTGTTGCATTCCAGGGTTGCCACCTGCACCAGATCAACATAATCGGCCTGCTCGCCGCTATCGTACTTCAGGTCAGTGCAGTGGGTTGGTACCGCCACCAGTGTATCGGGGAAGTTCCAGGTCTGTAAAATCTGATGGCCAATGACGGGGGCCAGCTCGGCCAACAGGCTATCCAGCCGCTCTTCATCCCCTATCAGCTTTGGAAAATTTTCAGCCATGATGAGGATGGGCAGTGAGCCGATGTTATGGATTAGGCCGGCCAGCATGGCCTGATCCCGATCCAGATGTGAGGCCTGCTGTGCCAGTACCCGGCTGAGTGCAGCCACCTGAACACTCTCTTCCCACAGTTGGCGCAGGCGTTGATCCAGTTCTGAGGTGGTGGGTTGAAAGATCTGTTTCATCGCCAGGTTGACCACCAGCGTCCTGACCATACGGATGCCCAGCCGGGTAATGGCCAGCTGGACGCTGTCAATGGCGACCCGTCCGCCGTAGAGCGGGCTGTTGGCAACCTGCAGAAGGCGGGCTGAGAGCGCTACGTCGGTCGCCACCAGGTTGGCGATATCCTGCGCTGTAGTCTCATCCCGTTCAACGGCATCCCGCACCTGAAGGGCAACCTCGGGCAGGGTAGGCAGCACGATGCTGTTATCTTTAATTGCGGCCTGTAGCTCTGCTAAAAAGGCTTCATTGGTGATCATTGTTATCACGGATCCCTCTGTCTGTAACAACTCAGTCGGTGGCAAAAGTGTATGGCAGTGCGCGGAACGCCAGTTTTTCACCCGCTGCATCCTTCAGGTGAATATCATCAGCTTCGAAGCAGGGGATCTGCACCATGACCAGTGCATCAAAGCCCCCTTCCGGGGCAGGCTGGGCATCCACAACCATGCCTGCCGGTTTGCCGTGTGCTGCACTATGAGAGAATAGCTCATCACCAGCAGAGGGTTGCCGGTTTCCGCTGATATGAGCCAGATACATGCGGCGTTTCAGTGTCCCCCGATGTTGCGTGCGGGCCACAACCTCCTGCCCACAGTAGCAGCCCTTGCTGAAACTGATGCCATCGAGCAGCTGCATATTGACCATCTGCGGTATAAAGGCCTCAACCGTAGCCGGATAGATGGCGGGGATGCCTGCGCGGATATCCTGAAGCGCCCAGAAGCTAGAGTCTGTTGGGGTTGCAACGGCTGCCAGAGCCCCCCAGATCTCCTCAATCGAGGGCTGCGGGCCAATGATCTCAAAGCGTGGAAGGCTCCCCGGCAGCTGAACAGTTGTGAGATCCCCGGCTTGAGCCACCGGCTGTGATGCTGTGGGCAGATTGGGCAGGATCTGGCCAAGCTGCTCTCTGGCATGGTTCCCCACAAGCCCGATCCGGATCAGCTCATCGCCGGCATCAGTCAGCTTTACTGCGGCGCGAAAAACGAACATGGAGAGCCGCTTGAGCAGGGCCGACAGTGTTGTGCCGGGCAGCTGAAAGAGCATCTCATCGTCACCACGATAAAAGAACCAGCCATTGGCCAGTATATGCCCCTTGGGGTTGCAGCAGGCACTGAGCTGGCACTGCTGCGTGGTCAGCGCAGCGATGTCATTGGTGAACTGCCCCTGTAGGAAATCGATACTGTCCTTGCCGGTGATGCGGATCAGCCCCAGATATGAGAGGTCGCAGAGTGCACTCTCTGTAGTGGGTTGGCTCTGTTCAAAGCTTACCCAGCCGTCGTCGGCAATAGCGGCGGCGTGGGACTCAAGAAATCGTTTCCAGTCGTTGTGCATGATTTTGGCGGGGTAGTGAGTGATCCTCTATAATCGCATTAATTTTTTTCAAGGCAAAGCGGCGAATAGATCCTCATGATGGAAAACTTCAAGCCAGGCAGTCTGGTGCGCTATAAAATACATCCGGCTCGGGTTCTCAGCGTCGCCGATAAAATCGAGATTGAGCTGGAGGGGGGGAAGTCGAAGCGCGTTCGCCCCAAGGATATCCTGCTGCTGCACCCTGGGCCTATGGCCAGGCTCTCTGAGTTAACACCCTGCGAGGGTGAGGTGACGGAGGCCTGGGAGCTGCTGGCAGAGAGCGAAACGGATCTGTCTGAGCTGGCCGAGCTGATCTTCGATGAATTTACCCCGGCAACGGCGTGGGCCAGCTGGCAGCTGCTTGCTGATGGCCTCTATTTTGAAGGGGAGCCGGCCGCTATTCGTGCACGTTCCGCCGAGCAGGTCGAAGCAGATCAGAAAGAGCGGCAGGAGAGGGCGGCGGCGCAGCGTGAGTGGTCTGAATTTCTAGCCCGCCTGAAGGCGGCCAGGATTATCCCGCAAGACCACCGCCATCTGCACGATGTGGAGCGGCTTGCGCTCAAGCAGAGCAAAAGCAGTCGCATCCTGCAACTGCTTGAACGGCAGCAGACCCCGGAGAATGCCCACCGGCTGCTGGTCAGTCTGGGCTACTGGGAGGCCACATTCAACCCGCACCCACAGCGCCTGAATCAGCCGCTCACCCCTCCGGAGGTCGTGGTTCCGGCACTGCCGGATGAGGAGCGGGTCGATATGACCCACCTCCCGGCCTTTGCCATCGATGATGAAGGCAATCAGGATCCTGACGATGCCATCAGCCTGGAGGGTGATCGGATCTGGGTGCACGTTGCCGATGTGGCGGCGCTGGTGGCTCCGGATGC
>JALSJZ010000164.1 GCA_026989135.1 Sedimenticola sp.
TCAGAAAAGACGCCGACGTTGATGCGCTAAATAGATGTCTGGACTAAAAACGCCCACACGGCGTGCTGAAAATGACGACTTCCTACGTTATGGAGGTTATCGCATTTTTACTTGCAGGATTTAGGTAGTAACTAATTGCCGAAACACAAACCAGATACACAATGCGGCCTATAAATATTATGAAGGTGAACCAGTTGCGCCACCCGGCATAGCGGGAGAAGAGGCCCACATAATTGAAGCAAGTGATCGTGAAGCTCAGGCGTCTAAAATATATTCAAAAATTGTAGATTTGATTGCTAAAGAGAAAGTTTCCGCAAGTGATATTACAGTACCTGTGGCTGATGGATTACGCAAGCAGGAATTCTATGATGAACTCCACGGAAGACCGCCTCCTAAACCAAATACATGGATAGCAGAAGGCGCTCTGAGAGACGGTGCAGTACTGCTTGATACTGTAAAACGATTCAAGGGGTTGGAGTCAGCCATTATATTTTTGTGGGGGCTTGACAGTCTTGATATAGAAAGAGATCAGGAGTTGTTGTATGTGGGGCTATCCCGTGCGAAGTCGGTCGTCTATGTGGTGTCGGCAAGCGATGTTTGCCAACAATTGTGACAGATCATGAGCTTTCGTTTCTGGAGACGGATCAAGATAGCGCCCGGCGTAACCCTGAACCTGAGCAAGTCGGGTGGTTCTCTCTCATTTGGGCCACGAGGTGCGAAGTTTACCGTCGGATCGAGAGGCAAACGTGCCACGATGGGTATTCCGGGAACGGGGCTATTCTACACGACACCGATCACTGGCGGGGAGGGTGGAAAGAAACGTTCCGCTTCCTCCGCGGCGGCTCCAACGGTCAGTCCGAAAGACCGTCTGACGCTGGGTTTTTTCAAGCGGCTGATTACGCCGGATGACGAGGAGGCCCTGGTGGATGGTTGTCGGGAGCTGGTACTTGGCGATGAAAACAAGGCGCTCAGGTTTCTAAAGAAAGCAACGCATCTGGCAGACGGTGCATATCTCGCGGGCTTTCTCTCGCTCAAGCAGGCGCAGTTACAGAAAGCCGCAGACTATTTGACCATAGCCGCCGAGAATCACCGTCGTTTGGGCCGCTACTTCGACAAATATGGCATTTCTGCCACAATGAGCCTGCCGATTACTGACGAGGTGTCTGTGCATGTCGGTTCGGATCTTCGGGGCGTGTTGTTGGGCCTGGTGGAGGCCTATCAGGGTCAGAAGCGCTGGGCGGATGCCAGTGCCTGTCTGGAGAGACTGCGACGGCTGGAACCCGACGACGTTGTGGTCAAGCTGTCACTGGCAGAGCTGCTGCTGGAGGCATCCCGTGGAGACCGCAGCGTGTACCGGAAAGTGGTTCGTCTGGCAGAAGGCATTGAGAACGAAACGCCCGTTCACACCGCGCTGCTGTTCTACAAGGCAAAGGCCCTGCACGGTCTCGGGCTTCCGGATGCGGCACGGGATACTTTGACCGCCGCACTACGTCGAAAGAAAGGCCGTTCTGGGGAGCTGCTTCGGGTGCTCAGGTATGAGCGGATCCAGGTCTACGAGGATCTCGGTCAGCACCGCCGGGCGCGTAGCGAGCTCGAAAAGCTGTATGCCGAGATGCCGGATTATGAGGATGTGGCTGCCCGCTTGGGGTTGTAGGCGTTGGTGAGCGCTGGAAGATGCCATATTCCCTTGAAATATATAACCTTAATCAGAAATATTGCAAAAGGTAACATATATGCTACTATATAGGTCATATGACAGAGGTTAGAGAGTACCTTGATGTGCAAGGGCGCAGCCCTTATGCCAAATGGTTCGATCGCCTGAATGTAGCTGCTGCGGTCAAGGTGGCGACAGCGGTCCATCGGATGGAGCAAGGTAACTTCTCTAATGTGAAAGGTGTGGGTGCCGGCGTCTATGAGTACCGGATTGATTTTGGTCCTGGCTATCGGATCTACTTTGGTAAGGACGGGGATCGGTTGGTGATATTGCTCGCGGGTGGCACCAAGAAGCGTCAGGATGCAGATATTGCTGCCGCGAAAGGGCATTGGCGCGACTATAAGCGCCGAAAACGGCAAGAGGTGACATGATGGCTTTGACGAAAGATTTTAAGGACACCATTCAGGCACGCGCCCAACGGGATCCAGCGTTTCGCAAGGCTCTGCTGCAAGAAGGGGTCGAATGTCTGCTCGCCGGTGATGTCGATACCGGCAAGGCGGTGCTGCGCGACTATATCAACGCGACGATCGGGTTCGAAGAATTGTCCCGGGTTTTTGACAAGTCGAGCAAGAGCCTCATGCGCATGTTCGGTCCGAAAGGAAACCCCCAGGCGAGTAACCTGTTTGCGGTGATTGGTTATCTGCAGGAGCAGGAGGGGATACACCTCGAAGTCAAAGCCCGGAAGGTGGCCTAGGAGGCTGTCCGAGAATAGAAACCACAGTGAGAAAAAGCTGGATTTGGCCAGATTTCTCCATTATTTTCGTTAAATATGCCCAATATTCGCCTCAAATAATGAAAAAACCTGACTCAAACCAGCTTCCCCTCACCATGATTCCTATTCTCGGACAGCCTCCTAGGGGTGCTGTCTAGAAGTGTTCAATCGCAATTTTTTCAAGTATTTTGAAGGATTTTCTGAACATGGTATTTTTCATGGTATTACCGTTTGGTAGGAAAATAAGTTATTGAAAATAAAAGACAAAAATGGCTTATTGATAATAGAGTGGGAGTAGCCCGCAATAAGCATGCTGAATGAGGAGGCACAAAAACCGGAGCCAAACGCCCATGATTTACGCTTCATGCAGCACGCCTTTGAGCTGGCCAGCCGTGCAGTAGCACAGGGCGAGGTGCCGGTCGGAGCCGTGGTGGTTCGGGATAACGAGATCATTGGCGAGGGGTGGAACACCCCCATCGGCGACCATGACCCCACGGCACATGCTGAGATCCAGGCTCTGCGCAGTGCCGGTCAGCGGGTGGGCAACTACCGCCTCCCCGGCTCAACACTCTATGTCACACTTGAACCCTGTGTGATGTGTGCCGGCGCGATCATTCACGCCCGTATCGAGCGCCTGGTTTTTGCCGCCCATGACCCCAAAGGGGGCGCAGCGGGAAGCGTCTTTGATCTGCTCCCTTCAGATGGGCGCTTTAATCACCGGGTAGCCTGTGAAGGTGGCCTGCTGGAAGAGCGCTGCGCCGCACAGCTAAGGGCCTTTTTCAAGGCACGCCGGTAATATTTACAGCACGGCCGGGGCAATGTTCAGTGGAGCGGGATCCTCTATCTCCGGCTCCCGGTTATTCTGCTTCTCCAGCCAGACCAAAATATCATAATAGCTGCGGATGCTGTCCACATAGGATACCGCCTCGCGCCCCCGCGCGTACCCGTGGCGCGTCTTTTTGTACCATTTTTTCTTGTGCAGCAGTGGCAAAGTCTGCTTTATATCAGCCCATTTATCCGGGTCGCCGCCATTTTTCTGGGTTAAAATACGGGCATCTTCCAGATGTCCAAAGCCAATATTGTAGCCCGCCAGCGCCATCCAGAGGCGATCGGGGTTCTTCACCCGCTCTGGAATCTTTCTCTCCACTATACGTATATACCGCGCACCGCCAAAGATGCTTTCAGCAGGATCAAGCCGGCTTTTTATACCGAGCTGTTTGGCTGTCGCCTGGGTCAGCATCATAATGCCGCGCACCCCGGTGGGGGATTTTGCCTTCGGGTTCCAGTGTGACTCCTGATAGCCGATGGCAGCCAGCAGCTTCCAGTCAAAACCGGTCTCCTGAGCGGCTTTTAAAAAGAGCGGCTTATATTTGGGCAGACGCGATGTAATGTGTCGCTTGAAGGTGCGTTTATCCACAAAGTTGAGCTTTTCGACATGTCCGTAGTGGCGCTCAATCAGCTGTTTCAACGAACCATCTTTTTTGATCTTTTCAAAAAATGCCAATGCAGCATTGTAGAGGCTTGGGTCTTCAGAGTGGGGAAAGGCCCAGGCCAATGGCTGGGGATCCGTCAGATCCATGGCCGGCTTTAGCTCCGGGTAATAGCGCTGGTTGAGCGCGGCCTCATTGGAGTCCGCAATGGTGTAGTCGATCACCTGCTCTTTCAAAAGATAGAGCAGCTCTTCACTCTCGACATCATCCCGCGCCTCCCACTCCAGGTCGGGATACTGCTGCTTGAGCTTGTTCAGCTCCTCCTCATGGCTGCTGCCAGCGATAACCTCCAGCACGCCGCCGATGATGTCGGTGATCTTTCGGGGACGGTAGGTTCCTGCCCGGTAGATCAGCTGCTGAGTGATCTCCTGATAGGCCGGGCCAAAACGCACCAAGGATTCGCGCGCCTTGGTAACGGTCAACCCGGCAGCGGCAAGGTGCGCCTCTTTACGACTGATGGCAGGCAGGATTTCGGTAAAACTGTCAGGAACGATAAAGCGTGCCGTCACCCCAAGCTCTTTGGCAAAGAGCTGAACCAGATCATACTCCAGCCCTGTAAACCCGTCGGCACCTTCATAATAGGTGGTAGGACTGTTCCGGGTAATGACCAGCAACTCCCCACTCTGCCTGATCTGCTCAAGAACAGGCGTAGGCTGGCTACAGGCCGGCAGCATGAAGGCAGCAAGGATTAAAAGTAGATAACGCATGCAAACAATTCTACCCTTAAAAAGAGCGATTGGCCTAACGCAGAGATATTGTGGCAAAACGGCTTGAATCAAGCACAGGGCAGACACTTGAAGGCTAAATGTTTTTGGCTCAGAATGCTTTATCTACAGGCTCGTCACCAGAAGGAGCGGGGAAAGGCAATTGTCGTGCTCTGTGTTTAAAAAACCCATTGCGAGATGCTGTATGAGATTACGAATACTTTCACTGCTATCATCATGGCTGATTTGGTCATCCCTTCCAGCGCTATCTAATGCAGCAGAGGTTCAACCCATCATGGGTGCTGGCCCATCAACGGCAGTAGCCACCCTCTTTTTCCAGCATTTTGCAAAAACACCTGCCGCTGACGGTTATAGCTTCCCAGTCGAGCAGCGCTCGATTAAACACCGGGGTGGCATAAAAGCATCCGATGAGCACCTGTTTGGACGCACTGGCAGGCCTCTGAGTGAGATTGAAAAAACAGATAATAAATTTGACCTGTTTCTTGCAAAAAATCCATTGGCGATAGTCGTCGGGAGGGGGACAGGTGTCAACAGCATCAATGAGCAACAGCTGGCCGACATATTTACCAGAAAGATCACTAACTGGAGAGCCGTTGGAGGTGTAGACAAACCCATCGAGCTCGTTGGTCGTGAACCATCCGAGTCACTGCTTAACGTATTGAAAAAGGATTACCCTTTTTTTTCTACAGTAGCGTTTGACCGTATCTTTACCCGTGATCACCATGTCGTTAATTATTTGAAGTCTGAGGTGGGGCGATATGCCATCTCATTTGGTGCAAAAGCCAACTTTGATGAGAAGTATATTCTTGAAGTTGAAGGCTTTTCTTCCACGGTGAACCTGGGATTGGTCTATGATGGTAAAAACAATGATCATCCTGTGGTAAAAGCCGCCAGGGAGTACTCAAAAAGTGAAGAATGGCACAACATTCTGAAAGAATCGGGTTTTCTGATTCCAGACTAGCTGCTGAGGGGCATGCCTGCTGCCCGAAACAAACCAGCAAGAGCGTATCCGTCAAGTTTCTGCTCAAAGTCGCCATCCTCTTATTGGTGATAGGCGGGGGTGTAAACTATTGGTTTTATACTGATTCCAAAGCGCAACTCAACTACATTATAGAAAAAGAAGCTACAGAAAAGCTCAACCATATTGCCTCTCTTACCGATTACTACCTTTTTCATTTTGAAAATGAATTGGTTGCAGAGTTGGGCAAAAGCGTAATGCTGGATAAGAAGGTCAAGTATCTTAAGATTGCTGGCACTAAACGCAGACCCTACTTCAAGGCCGGGAATCTAAAGCATGAAAATATTCGGCTGTTCAAACGCACAATACTTCGAGGGGTCACCCGCATAGGTACTGTCGAGATTGGCCTCGATATGACGGATCATCTGAACGAGACGCAAAAGACCTTATGGTTTACGATCTCATCGGTTCTATTCACCCTCTTTAGCCTGGGCGGGGCGATCTTCCTGTTTTTCAGGACACAAATTGCGGTGCAGATGGAGCGCGCCGAACAGGAGGAGGCCTTACTCCGTCAATCAGCCCTGGAGCTGGAGCGGCGTGTCGAGGAGAGAACCCGTGATCTGGTACTGAGTAACCAGAAGTTAAACCAGAACATTCAAGAGCGCCAGCGGGTAGAACAGGCCCTGCATAAGGAGAAGGAGCAGCTGCAGGTAACCTTGCAATCAATCAAGGAAGCTGTGATCACAACAGATGCTCAGGGCAAGGTGACCTTCCTCAACCCCATCGCTGAACAACTTACCGGCTGGAAAAACAGGGAGGCCAAAGGAAAGCCCTCCAACCAACTCTACACGATCATCGATGAGCTGTCCGGGCAAACGCTTGAGGATCCTGCCATGCTCTGTCTGCGCCATGGGGTGGCAGAGAGTGTAGGCATTCACAATGTCCTGATTAATCGCCATGGAAAACATATTGCGATCATAAATACCGCAGCTCCAATGCATGATCACGACAACAACATCATCGGTAGCGTACTTGCATTCCGGGATGTCAGTGAAGAGCGCAAACTGCGCCAGCAGCTCATGCATCAGGCCAAGCATGATGAACTTACCGGGTTGGTCAACCGGCGTGAATTTGAAGCCTGTCTCATTGACGCCCTGATCCGGGCAAAAGAGGAGAGCGCTGTCCATGCCGTTATCTATCTGGATCTGGATCAGTTTAAAGTGGTCAATGACACCTGTGGTCATGTTGCCGGGGATGCACTGCTCAAACAGCTGACCATGCTATTACGCGCCAAGATCCGCCTCACCGATACCTTGTCCCGCCTGGGGGGTGACGAGTTTGGCGTAATCCTGAATAACTGCTCATTAAAACAGGCGCACAAGGTCAGCATGGATCTGCTGGAAACGGTACAGGATTTCCGTTTTATCTGGGATGGAAAACCGTTTGAGCTTGGCGTCAGTATCGGTCTGGTGATGGTTGACGAGGAGAGCAAAGATATCAGCAGCATCATGAGTGCAGCAGACCTGGCCTGTTATGCAGCAAAAGACCTGGGGCGAAACCGCGTCCATGTCTACGAAGAGAGCGATGAGGATCTCGCCAAACGTCACGGTGAGATGCATTGGGTATCAATGATATCCCAGGCTCTGAAAGAGGACCGTTTTGTCCTCTATAAACAGGAGATTCAGTCGGCCGATGTGGTGCAGAATACTGAAAAGCATTTTGAGATTCTGATTCGCATGAAGGGGGATGACGGCAAGATTATCCCGCCAGGTGCCTTCCTGCCTGCTGCAGAGCGTTACAACCTGATGCCTTCGGTCGACCGCTGGGTCATTCGCACCCTATTTACCCACTACGCCAGACACCGCAGTGACTATTCAGAACACAGCAATCATCTGTTCTCAATCAACCTGTCGGGAAGCACTATCAGCGATGAGAGCATGATAGATTATATCTGTGAGCAGGCCGATACATTTCATGTCCCGCCAGAGGCCATCTGTTTTGAGATCACCGAGACCGTTGCCGTGGCAAATCTGACAAAGGCCAATGTTTTTATTGAGGTGCTGAAAGAGAAGGGATTCCGTTTCTCACTGGATGATTTTGGCTGTGGTGTCTCCACATTTAGTTATCTGAAAAACCTGCCCGTCGACTATCTGAAAATCGATGGTGGTTTCGTAAAGGATATGGTGCAGGATGAGATCGATCATGCAATGGTGTCTGCTATCAATGATATTGGCCATGTAATGAATATAAAAACGATTGCAGAATTTGTTGAAAATGACGACATCCTGATAGCCCTGAAAAAGCTCAATGTCGACTATGTGCAGGGGTTCTTCCTGCATAGGCCGACCCCCCTGTAACCATCCTAAAAATCCTCCCGCAAAAACAGGGGCATTAGAAAAGCACAATATGCAAATCGAGCATGGGTAGAGAACAGGAGATGGTGATTCTGATACACGGTATCTGGCTGACGGGGCTGGAGATGTTTTTATTACGCCGCCGCCTGCTGTCGGCTGGCTATAGTGTCTCTTGTTTTCAATATCCCTCCCTGAAATCTCCCCCTGAAGACAATGCAGCAGCATTGGCTGATTTCATTCATGATCAGCAGGCAGATACCATTCACCTGGTAGCACACAGCCTGGGAGGCATTGTCTTGATGCACCTGTTCAATCAGGGCTCTGATCTGCCACCTGGCCGCGTTGTGCTGTTAGGGTCTCCGGTACAGGGCAGTGTGGTGGCACATCGCATCACCAGGCTTTCGGGTCTGAAACGGCTGCTGGGCCATAGCGTGAACCGAGGCCTGACCGGTGGTGCCCCAGAGTGGGATGGTGGACGTGACCTTGGCGTGATTGCTGGCACTTTGAATATGGGAGTAGGCTGGCTTGTAGGAGGGGTAAAGCGCCCCAATGATGGCACTGTTTCAGTGGCCGAAACGCAACTGCCAGGGGCTACTGACGCCTGCACCCAGCGTGTCAGCCATTTTGGGCTGCTGTTTTCCCGCAAGACCGCCAAGGCGATTATTCAATTTTTACAGCACGGGCAGTTTGCAGAAACATAGATTTTTCTGCCACAGTGTCGATATTTGAACGCCACCTGAAGGTAAGCCCGATTTACAGTCATCACGTCGTCATGATGCTGCTGGTCGTGCATTTGATCATCGGCCACAGGAAGCTGCGGGATGTGGACTACTACCGTGATGATGCGATGGTCAAGCGGGTGCTTGGCCTCAAACGTTTGCCGGATGTATCCACCATTAGCCGCTCGCTCAGC